>CAKRVU010000145.1 GCA_934408835.1 uncultured Oscillospiraceae bacterium
CTCACCAAAACCTGCCGCTTTTCTGCGTCCGTTACGGACTGCCCCATTTCCTCGATTGTCCGCCAGATTTCCTCTTCAAGCGACTTTGCGCGGACGGAACATTTCACTTTTTGAAAGGACTTGGAAACAGTTTCATTTTTGCGTAAAAATTGAACGGTGTATCCGGCTAGCGAACTTTTGGAATTCGGGGTGGCGGCGCTTTGGCTTGCATTTTTGAATTGAAGAAGGGTTGTGTTGAGTTCCTGCAATCGATTGAAAAAAATGGAAATGGTTTCGTCGCTCCAATCGTCAATATTCAGTCCGGTAAGCAGCAACGCCATATTCTGGATGGTCGCTATTTCATCGTTCGATACGGCTCGATAGAGCTCTAGCAGTTTGTGGGCGCCGTTCTCGAAGACGTGGCTTTCCACTTGGCTGTCAAGCTTTTTGCAAAACTCGGCAATCAAGTTTTTTAGCGATTTTTGGAGAGATGCTTTTTTGTTAAAAACTAGCTCTGTTTCTTGAATAAGACTGGAGATGAGATTGTTTTGACGATCGTCGAGAAATTGTTTTGCTTGGTGCAATTTATCGAAAGTATTCGAATTACATTCAGTTTCTCCAAAGGCTTGTGGAATTTTTTCAAAAAGCGTTTCCTGTGCGCCTAGTCCTCCCTGCTGTAATAGGTTCGAAAATTTTAGAAAACCGGACGGAATCGGTTTGTTTACGGTGTTCGCTTGAAATATTTTTTTTGCCTGTTTGGTGTATTTGGGAAGCGAGCGATACCAGCGCAAGATAGCGTTTACAAGATAGGCGAAACCGTTTTTCTTTTTTTCATCTTCTAAAATAAAGTCGGCGAAAAGGGTTTCGGTGGAATGGATATACTCTGCTCGATCTTCGTTCCATTTTTCAATCTTGATGGTGAATTGTTCGGGCGATTCGGAAATGGCGCAAAGGGTTTCCGCATTTACCGGGACTTCTGTGCCATCTTTTTTGATGGTTGCGTTCTGTTTGAATTCGGAGAGAACTGTGGCCAGATAGATTGGGATAACGCCCCGGCGGAGACCGATGTGGTTTTTCGGATTAACCAGGATATCGATCAGTTTGGAAAAGGATGTTTCTACTTTTGAACTTTCGCAGAATTTTTGAATCGTGGAAAAAAGGTTCTTGAATTTTTTATCGTTCGGGATGTTTTCTGTCTTTGGTGCGAAATTGAAAATTTTCCGTTCTGACCTTTCATCGAGAATTTCGGGAACGACCAGTGTGCTGCGCATAAAGGAAATTTCTTGCCCGGATCCTTCAAGTTCCAGGTTCCCGGAAGTTGAATCCAAAACGGCATTGATCAGTTTCAGACGACTTTTGTGTGCAATTCCGGTCAGCTCGTTTTTGTTGAGCATCTCGTTGTTGATAATCGGCGTATCGGAAAAAATGTTTGTACATTTTTCAGAAATCAGTTCGGAAAAATCGGACTTCTTGTAGAGTCTTTTTTCTTCTCCGTCGCTGATATAAATCGCTTGGTTGTATTCGGGCCTTATGTAGGAATTGACGATTTGCCGGATGACTTCGTATAGGTCTCGGAAGATGATTTCGTATTCTTCGGCTAGCGGAGAATTTTCTTCACCTGTTAAATGCAGGTTGTTTTGTAGTGTGGCTACGGCATCGAATTTTCTTAGCTTTTCCGAAAAGTCTTCTGGAAATTTTGAAAGGATGAAAATTCTGTTTGGAAATTTGCGGGATAACGCTAAAAAATCCTTTTTTGTTTTTTGAAGGGATGTGTTTTTTTCTTCGTTGAAAATGGCGAAGATGGAACCGTCCGCCGTGTGTGAATTTTTGCAAAGTTCCTTCTGAAAATCCGCTGCGACGTTCTGTGTGAAAAATTCTTTTCCCGAAGAGAATAAAAATTGAAAATAACGGGTTATGCTGTTTTTGACATTATAGGAAGTCGGGTAGATGTATCGGTTTGTATTGAATTCGTTTAGGATTTGAACCGGACAGACCGTTCTGCGCCTTTTTTCCATTGTTTCGTGGATGAGATGTTCTACAGGGATTTCGGAATAGGCCTTTAGCTGGATTAGGTTGTTGTGGTTGTTGAGATAGATGCCCCCTGTTTTTTCGATGAGATTTTGAAAGGATTGCCGAATGTCTTCCTGTTTGTAGCCGGCGTCTCGATAAATCGCGAAAAGGCTGTTTGTATCAGGGCGTAAGCGTTCAAATTGATTGAGCGTGTAAATAAGCGAGATAGTCTTGACGAGTTTCGCTTCGAGAGAATTCCGGTCTAGTTTTCGTAAAATGGAGGATGCTTTAAGGTAATGCTTTTTGATATCGCTCGTGTAAGGTTCGTTTTGTAGCTGGTTCTCAAAATAGTCGAAGAGTATGTCCGGCGTAAATGTTGAAAATCTTTCTTCAAATCCTATGGAGGATCTTATAAGGGATGTGAGGCAGTTCTTTTCATTTCCGGAAAGGAAAGTAAAAAGCGTGCGTTCATTTTGAGCTACTTTTTCGGAAAGCCGGGGAAGGATATATGTTGTGGTGGGGTGAAGCGGATAAGCTCCGTAGAGAATTGATCCTTGCGTGGTTGTGGGTTCGTTCGAAAAGAGTGTACTCTGTTTGCCGAACCATTCGGCTTTTAGGACCTTGAATTCCGCTTCGTGTTGATTGCGGAAAAGATTCCATTTTTCTTTGTCCTTGATGATGGCGGCTTCGATGAGTCCGTATATTTCGCTGTAATTATTATGGAGATGGATGTGTTGAAAACGCTCCGAGACGCCCTTCCACCCATCGACTTTTTGCTTGGGGAGAATGTCGATATAGTTTTCGATTTCCTTGTGGCAAATTAAAACGAGGTGAAGCTGATTTTTTCCGCTGCGGTCAGCGCGTTCGGCAAAATCCTGCAGTAGCTTGATGTCGTTGATGCTTGCATGGGAAATGTTGGATTCCAGGTATTTTCCGAATTCGTCATAGACGATGATAATGCCGTTGTACTTTTTGGACGCGACAAGTTTTTGGACAACTTTTTCGTAGATATCGACGACATCAAACCCGGCGAAAGGGTTGAACTCGCTTCCCGAAGTAAGTTGCGGATATAGCCCTTCGAATTCTTTCAAGCAGGTTGAGGAAAAGTTTCTCAAGTCCGCCTTAAACTTGTTTGCCTTGGAAGAGGCTAGCATGTTAAACTTTTTTAATGTGTCGGGAAATTCTCGTTCCCATTTTTCGATCGTTCTTGCCGCTGCTTCGAAATGTGTTTCTGGCATCAAATTTTTAAAATCGTTTTTTTTAAGTGTCGAATGCAGGGCGTATAGAAACGATTGCGAAAGGCTCGAACTGTTTCCGTTGATAATGATGGGCAAAAGTCTTTTTCCGCTATTGATGTATTGCCGAATGTTTGCAGCTGCCCGGGGATCTTTTGCTTGAATTTTTTCAGTGGCGATTTCTAGAGAACGTCGATTTTGGGGATTGTTGTAAAGAATGGAGATTGCCTCTAGAACGATGCTGGATTTTCCTTTTCCGTAGGCTCCGATAAGAATTTTGGAACGGTACGGGTTGTCTGTAAATTGTGTACATTGGATGCTTTCATTGATAAATCGGATTGATTCGTTCGTCGGGATGAAATTTTGAATCTTTCCGATGTTTTCAAAATCGTAAGTAATGTTGATTGACGAATGGAAGAATGTAGATGTTTTTATCATGGAAGATTTTGCGGGATTCATTGCTCTAGCTCCGCGTAGTATTCTTTTAGGTTGTCAATGGCACATCCATCTTTTTTTAATTTGACCAAGTCTAAGAACTTATCCCTAAATAATATTGAAAAATTCGCAATGCGTTGCTATATTTTGCGAAAAAAAAGCGAGGCGCGC
>CAKRVU010000146.1 GCA_934408835.1 uncultured Oscillospiraceae bacterium
GGATCCTAGGGCTATGATGTGAATATCAGGCGCTTCTTCGCAAAAATATTTCAAGGAAGTAAGGGCTTTGGGACATGCTTGGACTTCGTCAAAAACGACTAACGTTTCGCGTGGGAAAATTTTTTGTTGCTTGATGGCTCCGAGGTTTGGCAGAATGTGGTTGGGGGACAAATCCGAAAAAAGAGAAGCGAGATTCGGTTCTCTTTCAAAATTGCAGTAAACAACACTGGAATAGAATTTAGAACCAAACTCTGTGACTGTATAGGTTTTTCCGGTTTGCCGGGCGCCTTGTAGAATAAGCGGTTTTCGTTCGGCGGAATTTTTCCATTCAGCCAGTTTTTTTAGGATTTTTCGCTGCATACTTGGAATATAGGTAAAAATGCGGACTGATGGGTGAATATGCACTAAAAAGTGTAATTTCTGTTGTAAAATTACACTTTTTAGTGAAATACGGAGAATGAAAAGTTTCAAAATGGCAAGAGTAGGTGAAAACGAGAAGTCTATTCTTCCTCTTCGTCTTCATCGATGAAGTAGCTTGTCAAAGCTTCGTCGGTCCATTCTACTTGATACTCCCCAAACCTTTTACTTTAGGCTTTCCGGTAATTTTAATGGTTCCGTCTGAGCGAACATTGGCTTCAAATTCGGTATCCTGGAAAGTTTCAATCCAAGCTGTATTAAAGTTTTTTACCTCGATGTCCGAAAAACACCGTTTCGGATTATTGGAAGTTTCGTCGTAAAGGGAAGAATAGTCCTCGGGAGGATTCCTTGCGTTGTCATACCAATGCTCGGGTACGGATTGGATGTTGAGAATAAAGGATTCCGAGGTGGGTGCATCCCAAATGGTAAAAAGAAATACTCCTTTTTTTCCTTGCCAAATGTTGGCGCTGTCAAGAGCTTCAAGTCCATCTGTAGTGAGTTCGTATCCTCTTTCCTTGTTAAAAACAAGCAGACCGTTTTCTTTAAAGAAAAAGAGGATGTTTTCAACTGCGGCAATACGAGCTGTTCCATTGTCGGCGAAAAGATCACGGCAAATTTCAGAATCATTGGCGTTCGGATGTTCGTGAATGTATTTCAAAAACGGGCGAATCCAAGGGTTGTAAGTAAGTTGCCTAATCTCGGCTTTGACGAGATAGTAGGAAATGTCTTCGTGAATATCAATTTTCATGGGATGTTCTCCTTATGATTGTTGTTAAAGATTGTAAGTGAAAGGTTTCATTTTTTGTACAATGCGACCGAGTGCTCCCTCGCTTTTACTCATCGCATTCCAGTTGCCGACATGAACCATCATATAGCGGGCACGGGTAATGGCGACATTCAAACGATTGGGAGCTTTGATAAAGCAAGTGGGAACTTGGTTGCTATAACTTAAAAAGACGATATCCGCCTCGTGCCCTTGGAAGGAATCCACGGAACCGGCGCTGTATTCGACAAACTTTTTGGCGTCTTTGAATACACGATTGCAAATTTTTTTCAGTTCTTCGGCTTGTTCTTTGTAAAAAGACAGCACGGCAACGGAAAATTTCGATTTGTCCTTTTGGGAGTGGTGTTTTGCGAATTTACAGAATTCTTTTAGTTCCTGTTCAATCCAGTCCTGTTCCTTTTTGTTACGATTCTTGGCATCGCACTTTCCCTTGATGTGTTCCCAGTGAATATGATGTTTAAATCGACGGTATTTCCATTCCCGTTTTTCATTCATGTGTTCGGAGAGCATCGCAGTTCCTCCGTAAAATTCCTTGGAGGCGAATTGCGCAATATCCGGGTGTGAACGATGCTGGTAGGAAAGTTCAATACAACGCTCGTTGAGAATGTCCTTTGGGAATCCGCGGAAGACGGTGAGATCCTTGTAGGCTCCAAATCCGTCAAGAAAAAGCTCCATGCATGAGGGAAGATAGATCTGTTTAAAGATTTGGAGCTTCTTTTTGCATTCTTCCACATCGGCTTCGGGAATCAATTCTGCGACTTCCTGCCTCAGGCGTTCAAGAGGACTTTTATCCGTATTGACAATGTTGTTGCGCTGCTCAAACATCCGAATCAAACGCCAAGAAATTTCATCCGACCATTCCCGCGGATGATTCTCGTTTAAGCGTTTGAAGATATTTTCTCGATTGTAACTGGCGATGCTCAGCCAAGGTTGCATTTCTTCTTCGTGGAGAAAACGTCCGCTCATTTTGTCGCAAGCCATTCGAACCGTAGTAATGCGTGGAGAAATTTTTTCCCGGTTTCTTTTGAACGACTGAATCGATCCGATGATGATGGTTGCGTAAGGGAGAAGTTGCTCGTCTTCTTCCTTGTCCGCATCGGCAAAAAGAACATTGTTCTTTTGGGCGTATTTACGATACAAATATGCATCGTATTCAGATTCCTTTTCAACGAGAATGACCGTCTGTTTAGACTTGTTTCCTTTTTTGGCGAGAAGCGTGTCGGATGCTACGCGATATTCCAGATTCTTTTTTGGGTCGTCCGAGTAGCAGATCTTTGCGTTTTCTGCCAAATCTTCGTCGCTTACATAGGGAGAAAGCTGCTTGGTGTCGCCTACGATAATCCAATGCTTGCAAAGAATGGCAGGTACAAGGAATTCCTGGATTGTTGTCTTTGACGCTTCGTCAAGAATCATATAATCAAAAGGCGCTTCGTCTAGTGCACGATTGCGAAGCTTTTTCATTTCGGCAAGGGAAGCGCCGAAGGTTGTTCCAGCGACAATTGGGGCGTTTTCTTGAAGAATTTCGTAAAGAAGGTCATTATTTTTAACATCGGAACATTTGAACAGCTCTTTTTGTTCATCGCTACGTTCTTCTTCGGGTATTTTGCTTAGCCGATACTTCAGGGCTTTTGCTTCTTGCTTCTTGAATTCGGATCCCTCTATAAAACGCTTAGCGATAGGACTGATACGATCGTTTTCGCCATTCCCATAGCGCTTGATGCAGGCAAGGTCCAGATGATCTTTCAGATGTTCAATGATATTGTCAACGGCGACATTTGTTGATGCGACCAAAAGGATTCTTTTTCTCCGTTTGATCAATTGAATGATAAGTTCTACGATTGATGTTGTTTTTCCAGAACCGGGAGGCCCGATTTTGATTGTAAAATCTGGAGTGGATAGTGCGTTGCAGACAAATTCGCGCTGTTCGCTGTTTCCCGGACGGTTATTGTCTTTCAAAATGACATACTCATTTTCGGGAATTTCTTTTACTTGAAAGGATGGCAATGTCAGGTCTTCGGTCGAAAAAAGTTTTGAAAGGGCGTTGGGAATTTCTTTGGCCGGACTGTATTGATTGTTGAACTTTTCAACGCTATTGCGAGTTATAGGGCTAAGTGAACCTTGAAATTGACAAACGTGTTCCAATGCGGAAATTTCGGCTACGATTTGTGTGATAGACGGCGGAATGCAAAGTAAATGACCATCCTTGATCTTTTCTTTCAGACATATCATCGCCGAATTTCCATCCTTATCTTTTTTGAATCCGATAATGGTACAAAGGTTTTCCGGCTGTAACTTCGCTTTGGGAACCTCCCTTTCTGGAACTTGATAACAGCCGAATCCTTTGTCGAAACTCTGTTTGAATGCATTTAGGATGTCTTCAAATTTGGATCTTGTCCGATTAGATTCGTGCAGACTATAGACATAGCAGGCTTGAGCCTTTTTTTCAAACTTTGCTTCGAGAAGCGTTGTCTGATATCCGTTCAAACGAAGCTGTATTTCTTTGTCAAGAGTATCAAGATAATTTTTAATGGTGCACATTTTTAAAACTCCTTGTCGTTAAAGAATGACGCCTGCGCAAACGAGAATTTTTCTAAGAAGCTTT
>CAKRVU010000147.1 GCA_934408835.1 uncultured Oscillospiraceae bacterium
AGAATCATCTCTCTTTGCAAGCAGTATCACACCCGAATTTGCGTTGATTCAGACGCGCATTTTTGCAGCCAGGTGGGCGATTTCCCGAAAAGCAGCCGGCTGCTGGATGAATTGCAGTTTCCAAAAGAGCTGGTAATCAATGCAGATATACGACAGTTGGACGATTATTTAGAGGAACGACAGAGACAAAAACGAAAATGCACAGCCTGAGGAGGGAGTTTTTTGAGCAAGTATTCAAAGCTTTTGCAGGAACTGAAAGGGAGAGAGATTCCGTTTTCGGAGGGAGAACCGTTAAAGCGGCATACGACGTTTGCCATAGGCGGACCGTGTGATTTTTTTGTGGCGCCGGAAACAGAACAACAGTTGGAATGGACGCTGTCTTTTTGCCAAACGAATCAAATTCCCTTTTTCGTTTTAGGACGGGGCAGTAATTTGTTGGTTTCAGACGATGGATTCCGCGGTCTGATTTTGTCTACAGAACGTTTGAAAAGGATTTCGCTATTACCGGGATATCGTATTTTTTGTGCAAGCGGCGTTCCCCTTTCCCGCCTTTGTAAATTTGCTTTGGAGCATGCTCTGAGCGGGTTGGAATTCGCTTACGGTATTCCCGGCTCGGTGGGTGGCGCTATCTATATGAATGCCGGCGCTTATGGCGGAGAAGTCGGGGATCTTCTTTGCCGTGCCGACTGCATTTGTGCAGACGGACAACGGCGCTCATACGCCCGTGATGAGTTGGAATTTGCCTATCGGACCAGCCGGTTTCAGACGGAAAACAGTGTAATTACAGCAGGCGTATTTCAGCTGAGTCCGGCGGATTCGGACGCTGTCCGGGAACAAATGGAGGAGTATTACCGCCGCCGAAAGGAAAAACAGCCGTTGGAGTTCCCCAGTGCGGGTTCGACCTTTAAACGACCGAAAGGGAATTATGCTTCCGCCTTGATTGAACAATGCGGGCTCAAAGGCGCTTCCGTCGGAGGCGCGCAGGTCAGCGAAAAACACAGTGGGTTTGTAATCAATCGCGAGAACGCCAGTTGCAAGGATGTTGAGGCATTGATTGCGAAAATCCAAAAGGAAGTTTTTGACAAAACGGGATATGTTCTGGAATGTGAAGTACAGCAATTGGGATAAGAGCGGGAGATGAAAAGATGGAGTTGGTCATTATTACCGGATCCTCCGGTTCGGGAAAATCGCAGACAATCAACGCGATGGAAGATATCGGATTTTTTTGCGTAGATAACTTGCCGCCGAAACTGATTTTTAAATTTGCTGAAATTGGGACGGCGGCCAAAGGAAATTTGGAGCGGATTGCCATTGTAACGGATATTCGCGGCGGGAATTTGTTTTCGGGATTGTTTGAAGAGCTTGCCTTGTTAAAGCGGGAGGATTTTCATTATAAAATACTGTTTTTGGACGCTTCAGAGGAGGTGCTGCTTCGCCGTTTTCAGGAAACTCGGAGAAAGCATCCGCTGCTGGACGGGAAAAATTGCCTGACGATTTCCGACGCAATTTCAAAGGAAAAGGAGCTTCTTCGACCGGCGCGGGAGCATGCCGATTATATTTTGGACACTTCTTTTTTATCCGCTTCCCAGTTAAAAGAAAACATCAGGAAACTTTTTTTAGAGGATGTTCAAGCCGGCATGCTCATTCATTGTATGTCGTTTGGCTTCAAATACGGGGAGCCTACTTATGCCGATTTGGTTTTTGACGTGCGTTGTCTTCCGAACCCATTTTATATTGAAGAATTAAAACATAAAACAGGACTCGATCAGCCGGTCAGGGATTACGTATTATCTTTTTCGGAAACCGAACAGCTGCTTGAAAAATTGAAGGATTTGATAGATTTTTTGATTCCGCTGTATTTGAACGAGGGAAAAAGTCAGTTGACCATAGCGTTTGGGTGTACCGGCGGGAAGCATCGGTCAGTGACCTTTGCAGAACTGTTTTATCATCATCTGTTGGAGAAAGGAAACCGAGTCAGCGTCAATCATCGGGATATTGAGAAAAAATAAGGAGAATGAGGAGAATGTCCTTTTCACAGCAGGTTAAAAGAGAGCTTGCAACCGTTTGTCAACCATCTCTTGAGGCGGCGAACACACAAATTTCGGCTATGCTTTATTTTGGGAAGACGTTGGTTCGACCAGGACAGATATTGCAGACGGAGCAGCGTGTTGTCGCAGACTGTCTAATTGACCTGTTGACGGACGTTGTTTCCCCTATTATGACCTTGTTTCGGGCGCCCAACCCGCGTCGCAAAAATTCAATTCAGTATTTTTTGACGATCGATCGCCCGAAGGAGCTGGAACGTCTTGAATCGATATTTATGCCGGACGACTTTTTTGAACGCTCAAGCTGGGAGCAAACTGACATCTCTGCAGCGTTTGTGCGCGGCGCCTTTTTGGTGTGCGGCAGCGTCAGCGACCCGCAAAAGGAATATCATCTGGAATTCGCCCTTCATGATAGGACTTTAGCGTCCCGACTTGCCGGCGTCCTCTCGGCGCAAAATATGCCTGTGAAGTACGTTGAGAGAAAAAATCAGATGGTGTTGTATGTCAAAGAGAGCGAAAGTATAGAGGATTTGCTTACCTTTATGGGAGCTGCCAGAATGAGCCTTTCCTTAATGGAAGTGAAGGTGCTCAAGGATGTGCGAAACAGGGTCAACCGAGTTACCAACTGTGAAACGGCCAATTTGGAAAAGGTGGCGGTTGCCTCTGTCAATCAATTGGAAGACATCCGTTATTTGGAACAGGTGGTAGGACTGGAGCGGCTGCCGGCTTCTTTAGAGGAGGCGGCGCGCTTTCGGCGGCAGTATCCGGAACTGTCATTACAGGAGCTTGCACAGACAATGGGGACAGTGACCCGTTCAGGATTATATCACCGCTTTCAGCGGCTGCATGACCGGGCGGAAAAGGAGCGGGGGAGAAAATCAGGACGGTAAATCGGAACGCGGGAGGAAGGATTATGGGATTTGCGCATCTGCATGTTCACACGGAATACAGTTTATTAGACGGTGTTTGTCGGATTCAGAAGCTCGTTCGTCGGGTGCGGGAATTGGGGCAATCTTCAGTCGCAATCACTGATCACGGGAATTTGTACGGTGCGGTGGAGTTTTATCGGGCATGCAAGGCGGAAGGGATTCGCCCGGTGATAGGTTGCGAAGTCTATGTTGCGCCCCGTTCAATGGAACAAAAGGTACACCCGATCGATTCGAAATCCTTTCATTTGGTATTACTTTGCGAAAACGAACAGGGCTACCGCAATCTGTGTAAGCTGTCGTCCCTTGCTTATATTGACGGTTTTTACCGAAAACCGCGGGTGGACAAGCAGTGCCTGGCAAATTATCATGAAGGGCTGATTGCTTTGTCCGGCTGTGTGGGAGGAGAAATTCCACAGGCGTTGCTCAACGGCGATGAGCGGACTGCGCGGGAGTTGATTCGCAGCTATTCTGATATATTTGGGAAAGACTCCTTTTATATCGAATTGCAGGATCATCAAATGGAGCGGGAGAAGAAAATTCTTAACAAGCTTATTGCCCTGGCCCGTGAGGAGGGGATCGGGCTGGTTGCAACCAACGACGTCCATTATTTGAACAAAGAGGACGCGCGGTTACAACAGATTGTGCTTTGCATTCAACAGGGAAAGACGTTGGAGGAGAAGCTGCCGCTTGGTTTCGAGACGGATGAATTTTATTTGAAAAGCGAAGGCGAGATGAAGCTTTTGTTTGGCGAGATACCGGAGGCGCTGG
>CAKRVU010000148.1 GCA_934408835.1 uncultured Oscillospiraceae bacterium
TGGTGAAATACATCTTCGGCAGCTTCTTGATGGTTTCGATGCTGATTTCCTCTTCCGGCTTGGAAGGTGCTTTATAGCGGTTGCACATAGAGCAACGAGCGTTACAACGATATGTTACAATCACGGTTCCATTTAGTTTCTTTTCATTTTCTCTCATTTACTTGTCCTCCAATTTCTATTAGCATTTTATCAATGAATTTACCAAGCACGTTTAGGAAATACGCCGCTATGATTGTTATGAGTAATGAAACAACAATAAAAATTCCAGAATTCATTATGCTCTCATTAATCGACGCAACTAATGCAAAAGCCACTTGATGTAGTAAATATACTTCATAGGAGATACTCCCCAAAAATTCGTTCAGTTTATTTCCCACTTTAATTTTTCCGATTACTGTAAAAATAAATATTATTATTGTAATCTGAAGTATGATTTTTAATACATAGTCGCCCCAGAATATAACGGATTTAAACTTCAAATATGCGATTCCAACCAATCCAGCTGTCGCCAACAATACAATACTTTTAAAAAGCCATTGCGTTACTATCCAGTGTTTAATATTATCAACATATTTTGTCACTATGATTCCATACGCAAAGCCAAGTGGTTCTATAATCCATCTCGATGTAATTTTGAATTTAGTGAAATAGTCCATTAGACTACATCCAAGCACAACGAGACATATAACGATATCTTGCCATTCTCCCCCCCCAAACATTTTAGGTGCAATCTTGTACACAAACCAGAATATAAAATAATATAAAAGAAGCACTTTAACCCATCCATCGATGTTAATAAAAGTCACAACTCTAACGGTTTCCTCGTTAAATATATCAATCAAAACTTTAAGGGCATTTGCAATCAAAGCCGGAATAAGTATTGGTGGTAATCGTTTCCTCCAAAAACAATTCAAATATTGTGGTTTGTGCTCTATACTCCATTTTAATCCATATGAACTTGTTATAAAAAAGAACGTCACACCAATATAGGCAAAAGACCCCAACATATCCTGAATTCGATTCTGGTAAGTTGCTGGAACATGAACTAAAACAACCACAATACACCAAAATCCACGTAGAAATGTAGTATCATCAACTGACATAAATGTGTTCTTATCAGGACTATATTCAAGTTTCCAAAGTACGGAAAAGGCTATTCCCAGTACAAGTAAACCCATCAACAAATATGTAGTCATTTGTAATATAGCTTCAAAGTTCTCTTAACTGTATCATCCCAACTATACTTCTCACATATGAAGTCTGCCGCGCCTGCTTTCAACTGCCGAACTTTTTCTGGATGTTCACATGCGAACTGTAGTTTTTCCTTCAAATCTTCCACATCAGATTTTCTAAAAATCATTGCTTTATCTTCAACAACTTCAGTACATTCTGGGATATCACTCACAACACAGCAATTTCCGTAACTCATTGCTTCAAGCAAACTCAGCGGCATCCCTTCCAAGTCAGACGGTAAACAGTACATATATGCGTTGCTGTACAGTTCTTCCAGCACCCTTCCTTGCACGAAACCTGTAAAAACAACTCGTTCATCAGCTTTAGCTATTTCTTTTAGATCGTGCATAAAATCATCTGTATCAGAACTCCCTCCTGCAATCACAAGTTTCTTATCCGTCTTAACCTGTTTGAATGCTTTTACTAGGTATCCTTCTCCTTTCTCTGGCACAATCCGTCCAAGATACAGAATGTAATTATCTTTATCAAGTTTCCATCGCTTCTTAATCACATCAGCTGATTGTTTTTCTGGTTTATTTACACCATTCGGAATAAACTGTGTCTTTCTTCCATATGTCTTCATAAAATAGTCTTGAACGCCAGCAGAAAGAACAATGATCTCATCAGCAAAGCGGACTGCATTTTTTTCACCGCTTAGTATGTACCATCTTGCAAAACGTCCCCATTTTGCCCTTTGATGATCTAGACCGTGAACTGTAACGATAACTCTCTTTCCAAATATTTTTGGAAGCCAGCACATAAATGCTGGACCCTCGGCATGAAAATGGACTACATCATATTTCCCAAAAGCCACCTTTATCGCACTGAAAAAGGAACTGGTCATTGCAGCCAGACCCTTGCAATTAATTGTAAAAGCACTTTTTAGTTTGACGCCCTTATATTCACTCACTCTATTCCTGTCGAACTCTTTTCCACTAACATGATGCCCCCCACGATTAAAGCAGGTCACATTGTATCCCCACTGCACCATTCGGGTGCTGAGTTCTTCGACGACAATTTCAACGCCACCTTCGCGTGATGGAACACGCTTATGACCAATCATTGCAATTTTTAATTTATTAGTATCCATCGAATGCATCCAAAATTCCTCATTCCACATAAATGAAGTGTGAAATTTGCCACAGCGTCACTATCTTCATTTTTTAGTTCTTTTAGTTCTTCGGCACATAATTTTCTGGTGCATAATGGATTACCCGTGTGCCACCATCTTCAAACTGAAACGGAATATACAGGAGATTCCGCATTGCCCAGCGAACAGCATCCTGATGCTCTGGTTGAACATAAAACACTAGGAAACCGCCGCCACCAGCACCGAGCAGTTTTCCACCCAGTGCGCCGGCAGTCATTCCCTTTGCATACAGTTCGTCAATGCTATTAGTCGAAACCGCAGAACCTGTTTGACGTTTCAGTTTCCAAGTGTGGTCAAGCATTCTGCCAAAATCATCAAGATCGGCGTCCTTATTCGTCAAAACACGCTCGGCATCATCAACGAGTACAAGCATCTCCTTAAGCTGAGCAGTCTTATCCTGCTTACCTACAGCGTTCGCTTTCTGCACATCGGAAGAGAAACGAGTAAAGCCCGTAAAGAACATCATCAGATTCTTATTAAGCTGCTTTTTACGTTCCGGCGAGATAATGACAGGCAGTACTTCATAGCCATTTGCATTGAAGTTAATTCGGTTAAATCCACCAAAAGAAGCGGCAATCTGATCCTGCCAGCCGCCAGCTTCCTGGCAGAGATTGCGTTCCAAATAGATTGCTTCATCTGCCAATTTTTTCTTGTCAGCATATTTGCCTTTCAACGCATAAAAAGCATTCAGCATTCCGACTGCAAACGAACTAGAAGTTCCCAATCCGGAACGCGCAGGGAGGTCTGCCTCATATGTAAGACGAATTTCATGCATATCTAGCATTTTCATTGCATTGCGAATTGCCGGATGCTGGATATCTTCAATACATGTCACTCTCTCTGTTTTTGAATACGATAATTCAGTAGAATAATCAAAGAATCTTGGTAGATGTCGTACATTTACATAACAGTATTTATCAAAGGTTGTAGAGAGAACTGATCCACCATTCTCTCTAAAAAAGTTCTCCATATCTGTTCCGCCGCCAAAGAAAGACATACGAAACGGTGTTTGCGTAATAATCATAATAATTCTCCTTGCCTACATCCCAACTTATTTTTTGTTGAATTTCCTGCTTATTTCATTGCACAATAACAAGCCTGTGCGCCATCCGCGTGCACAGCTCCTTTACAACGATCTCTACGCCGCCCTCTCTCGACAATCGCTTCTGTCCAAATACCGCAATTCTAAGGTCTCTCTCCATCTCGTCTCTCCAACCGTTTTCCTTCCATGTACTATTTTTTACTCCCCACGCCCCAGCAAGCACACCTTGAAGGTCTTAAAAATAATCTTCCAATCCACCCAGAAGCTGCGCTCCT
>CAKRVU010000149.1 GCA_934408835.1 uncultured Oscillospiraceae bacterium
TGGATGGTGTTTGTTTTTCCAAGAGTAATCATCTTCTCGGTCATCGCCCGCACTTCTTTTGCCCGGGCAACGGTCGTTTCAATCTGACCGTTTTCGAGCAAAAAGGTAACCATTGCGCGCAGCATCGCATTTCTATGGTCTGTTGCTCTGCCGAGTTTTCTGCTACCTGCCATTTCTTTCACTCCTTAACGGGTATTTATTCGTCGTTGGATTGTAAGCTATAACCTAACATTTTGAGTTTTAATACCACTTCATCCAACGATTTCCGTCCCAAATTCCGAACCTTCATCATGTCCTCTTCGGTACGGTTAGTCAAATCTTCCACCGTATTGATGCCGGCGCGTTTCAAACAATTGAAAGAACGCACAGACAGGTCAAGCTCCTCAATGGTCATCTCCAAAACCTTTTCTTTGTTCTGGTCGTCTTTCTCCACCATAATCTGTTCGATATACGGATCCTCTGAAAGATCAATAAATAAATTGAGATGTTCATTGAGAACCTTGGCGGCAAGAGATACGGCCTCTTTTGCGGAAATTGTACCGTCGGTCCATACCTCAATGGTGAGTTTATCATAATCTGTAATCTGTCCAACGCGGGTGTTTTCCACCGAGTAATTCACCTTCAGCACCGGTGTATAAATGCTGTCTACCGGAATTACCCCGATGACCGGCTGCATATTTTGTTTATTGCGTTCAGCCGAAACATATCCGCGTCCACGGTCGATTACCATTTCCATACTGAGTTTTGCACCCTGATCCAGAGTTGCAATATGCATCCCGGGATCGAGAATTTCCACGTTCGCATCCGTCCGGATATCTCCCGCAGTTACTTCCCCTTCTCCTTCTGCCTCAATGTACAGGGTTTTGGGCGCTTCATCGTGTAACTTTGCAATCAGACCCTTGATATTGAGTACAATTTCGGTGACATCCTCTTTCACCCCGGGGATTGTCGAAAACTCGTGCTGCACTCCGTCAATCTTAATTGAGGTAACCGCTACACCCGGAAGGGAGGAAAGCAGGATACGCCGCAGCGAATTGCCCAGCGTGATTCCAAAGCCTCTCTCGAGCGGCTCTAAAATTAATTTTCCGTAGGTTCCATCCGACTTCATTTCTGCCGTCTCAATTTTTGGCTTTTCAATTTCAATCATTTAAAACCCTCCTGTTTAGCAGTATGTGTACATCAACGGTCAATCGCCGATTACTTTGAATACAACTCAACAATCAAATGCTCCTCAATATCCAAGTCAATTTCATCCCGATTGACCAAACGCTCTACTTTAATGGTACCGGCTTCCTTATCGACATTCAGCCACATCGGCGTGGGACGGAAGGAAAAGCTTTCCGCAATCAGTTTGAATTTCGAGCTAGACTTGGATTTTGGCGTCAGCTCAATCACGTCGCCCGGTTTCACTAGAATGGAAGAAATATTGACCTTCTTGCCATTCAAACGGAAATGATTGTGTAAAATCAGCTGCTTTGCTTCTGCGCGAGAAGACGCAAAGCCTGCCCGGTATACCACATTGTCCAAACGGGATTCCAGTAACCGGAGGAGGTTTTCACCGGTCATGCCCGATTTCCTCTCCGCTATTTCAAAATACTTAGCAAACTGGCTCTCCAACACGCCATAATAACGTTTTGCCATCTGCTTCGCTCTCAGCTGAATCCCATATTCGGATACCTTTTTTCTGCTTTGTCCATGCTGACCAGGTGCATATTCTCTGCGCGTCACCGCACATTTGTCAGAATAACAGCGTTCGCCCTTCAAAAACAGCTTTCTGCCTTCACGGCGACAAAGTCTACATACCGAACCGGTATATCTTGCCATCTACTTTTACCTCCTTACTTCGTTTCCATTATACACGTCTTCTCTTCGGCGGACGGCATCCATTGTGCGGAATCGGCGTCACATCTTTAATCATTGTGACCTCCAATCCTGCCGATTGCAGTGCCCGTATCGCCGCTTCCCGTCCGGCGCCCGGACCCTTTACATATACCTGAACTGTTTTCAACCCATGCTCCATTGCCGCCTTTGCCGCTGTTTCGGCTGCTGTTTGCGCCGCAAAAGGAGTGGATTTTCTTGAACCGCGAAATCCTAGTCCTCCCGCACTCGCCCAGGAAATTGCATTTCCGCGAACATCGGTGATTGTCACAATCGTGTTGTTAAAGGTGGACTGGATGTGTACAGCGCCGCTCTGAATATTCTTCCGTTCCCGGCGTCTGCGCACAGCGGTCTTTTTTGCAACCTTTGCCATTTGTTGCCCTCCTTACTTCTTCTTATTTGCAATCGTCTTTTTAGGACCTTTTCTTGTACGGGCATTCGTCTTGGTCTTTTGCCCGCGAACCGGTAACCCTTGTCTATGTCTTCTGCCACGGTAGCAATTGATTTCAATCAAACGCTTGATATTCAGACCGACTTCCCGACGAAGATCGCCTTCTACATGCAAGTTTTTATCAATATATTCCCGAAGCTTCGAGGTATCGTCTTCGGTCAAATCTACCACACGGGTATCCGGATTGACCCCGGTCGCCGCCAAAATATCATTGGCTGTCTTTCGACCAATCCCGTAAATGTAAGTCAAACCAATTTCGATCCGCTTCTCTCTCGGTAAGTCAACGCCAGCTATACGCGCCATTCGCTTACACCTCCAACGCAAAAAATATCTTTGCCTTTTTCCTTATTTTCATTTTATTCTTCATTCGGTGATTAACCCTGCCGCTGTTTGTGCTTCTTGTTTTCGCAAATTACCATAACACGGCCCTTGCGCTTGATGACCTTGCACTTTTCGCACATGGGTTTTACTGAAGGTCTTACTTTCATCGAAAATCCCTCCTAACCATAGAAATCCCTTGCTTCATCTTTATTTCATCTCTATTTCGAACGCCACGTGATTCGCCCTTTCGTCAAATCATAAGGAGACATCTCCACAGTCACCTTGTCCCCAACCAAAATGCGAATATAATTCATCCGCAGCTTACCGGAGATATGGGCAAGAATACAATGGCCGTTTGGCAGTTCTACACGAAAGGTCGCATTTGGAAGCGCCTCTACTACCTTCCCTTCAATTTCAATGACGTCATCCTTCGCCATAAGAACCTGTTCCTCCTTCATTCGCTTGATTCCGCTTCGCCTCTTCCGGATAGTTAAAGACATGCAATCTGCGGCGCAACCAAAGATCTGTAACCCCTTCAGAAAGGGAAAGAACCTCTGATGTGAGCCGTAAATGCTTTAACCGCTTCTTTTTGGGAGCGGACAGCTTCCGCCTCTTACCGTCGGCAATCCAGGCAAACCCGTCCGAAAGAGCAACCACACAATAAAAACGATTTTGATCATGACCGGCAATAGATTTTACGATCATTCCTTTTTGAACTTGCATTTTCCACCTATGCCTTTGTCAAAACCAGCGGACCATCCTTGGTGATAGCCACCGTATGCTCAAAGTGAGCAGACAATCCGCCATCCGCCGTTTTTACCGTCCAGCCGTCCGGCATCTGTTTCACCTGTGCGCCGGTCTGATTGATCATCGGTTCGATCGCAATCACCATTCCGGCAACCAGACGGACGCCATGCCCGGCTTTTCCAAAATTCGGAACCTCCGGTTCTTCATGCAGCTGTTTGCCTACGCCATGACCTACAAATTCCCGTACAATTCCATAACCGCCCGGCGGCCGTTAAAGCGACTTCACCGCT
>CAKRVU010000150.1 GCA_934408835.1 uncultured Oscillospiraceae bacterium
GTCGTATCCGGGCGACGGGCATAAAAATTTAATCCGTCCCTGCTGATTCCAAGGGGGATTACCGCCAACTCCGAATTGCATAGCGCGTGCAACAGCATCGTACATCAGGTTCAAGCTGGAGTTCCCGCCAACGATAATCCAGTCCGAAGGAACGTCTAGAATCTGCGCAAAAAACTCTTTCGCTTCCGGTATTCCGTCAAGCATTCCATAATTCCGGGTTTCAAATCCGGCCTCGGTTTTGGAAAGATCTTCGCAGCTGAGATTATTGAGCATATCGGCGGATAGTTCTAGTTGTTCTGCACTCGGCTTTCCGCGCGCCATATTCAGCTTCAGGTTTTTGGATTTGAATTCATGATATTGTTGTTGCAGCTCCTGCATCATCTGTTTTAATGCGGCGGAGGACATTGTTTGAAAATAAGGCATAGGCAACTCCTTTTTTGATTCGACTTCTGTCTGATTTAACATCACATCAACCGTGAGAAAGTGCAATCATTACTATGGTTTTCTTTCTTTTTTTATTATACAACACAGTCTTGAAAATGCAAGCAAAAAATAAAATCCTGCAAAACATTTTTGCAAACTTTTGAAAATTTCTAACATGAATCCAATAACAATTAACTTTGTTTTGAGTGAGTAAAAACATTAAATCATTTAAAATGAATGATTTGGTAGAACTCATTTCAAAAACTGTTTTCTTGACGAAAAAGGGAAAAATGTGTATAATAAGGTTAGCTTGCAGGAGGAGAATACGATGGGTAAAAAACGAGACGGTTATGTCGACATTTGGAGTTCCTCTGACCACGGAGGGCGAAAAAAGCCGAAGAAGCAAAAACAATCGAAAAAGAAACAGGTACGCTCGCAGTCGCCGCAAAAACATACAAAGGCAAAAAAACCGCATCGAGTTCGCCGCTGTATTCTTGTGATACTCCTCGCTCTTGTTTTGATCATTACAAGTCTTTTGACAGCAGGATATTTTTATATCGGAAGCAGCCTGAACACGGTTGATTTCCCTATGGATAAAGAGTCTCTTGGAATTGATTCCTCCGCGCAGTCGAGTTTGTTTGTCAAAAATATTGCGCTGTTCGGTGTGGATAGTCGGGGCAGCGATGATTCAGGGCGTTCAGATACCATGATGATAGTCTCTTTGGATGGAAAACATCATGAGATAAAACTTACGTCTGTTTTGCGCGACAGCCGCGTAGAAATTCCGGGGCATGGTATGGATAAGCTTTGTCATGCTTATGCTTATGGAGGGCCTGAGCTGGCGGTGGAAACGCTGAACGAAAATTATCACCTAGATATTGATGAGTATATTACGGTGAATTTTAATCAGCTGGCGCAAATTATTGACGCAATCGGCGGTGTTACGATTGATATAACGGAGAAAGAGCGGGTAGCCGCAAACGGATTGATTGCGAGTACGCCAAGCCTTTCTTACAGTCCTGAAATCAAAACTTCGGGGACGGTGCACCTGAACGGCGCACAGGCTGTAGCTTATTCCCGTATCCGTAAAATTGATAATGAATCCGAGCGTGCCAGTCGGCAGCAGACGGTTTTACAGGCAATGCTAAATCAGATATCGAGCGTCAGTGTATTGGAGTATCCGAAACTAGTCAAGGAAATACTGCCGTATCTAGAAACTTCGATTAGCTACGGTGACCTTGTCAGTTTCCTTCCGTTTTTCCTCTTTGGTATTCCAGATTTGACGAACAATACGGTTCCCGATCAGAATGACCCGAACGTCAAAGGCGGAGAAATCAACGGCGTCTGGTATTGGAGCTATGACTTGGATGACGCGGCCGATTCCATGCACGAGTTTATTTACAATCAATCCTGATAGCGATTGGGTATAAACCTCCCTTTTTCTGTGAAAAATAAGCCGGAAAAGGGGGGCTTGTTTTGCGAGAAAAAGAGCAAAAAGAAAAAGCGGCGGACAGAACGCATGACGCGAACGACGCGACGGCGCCGCATGAACCGTCAAAGCCGGATAGTGAAGCGAAGAATCCGGATGAGGTCAATCAAAATACAGACGACAATCTTAGACAAATTGTAGAAACCGGCTCGATTACAACCGGTGGTAAACACTTAATCCACTGTTTGACCATTATTGGGCAGGTTGAGGGGCACTATATTCTTCCGCCTCAAAATAAGACAACCAAATACGAACATGTGATACCGGCGCTGGTTGCCATCGAGCAGTCCCCGGATATTAAGGGACTTGTGATCATTTTAAACACGGTGGGCGGCGATGTGGAAGCGGGGCTTGCAATTGCGGAGCTGATTTCAGGAATCAAAAAGCCTACTGTGTCACTGGTTCTTGGAGGCGGACACTCCATTGGCGTGCCGCTCGCCGTTTCGGCAAAGTGTTCTTTTATTGTGCCGTCGGCCACTATGACAATTCACCCTGTTCGGATGAGCGGGATGGTTTTGGGGGTACCTCAAACCCTCTCTTATTTTGAGAGAATGCAGGATCGGATTGTGCGTTTTGTTACCTCCAATTCCAATATTGACGAACAGGAATTTACACGGATGATGATGAATACCGGTGAGCTTGTAATGGATGTTGGAACGGTGCTGGATGGTGAAAAGGCGGTGGAATGCGGTTTAATCGACCGGCTCGGAGGCATATCCGACGCGATAGCCTGTTTGAACGATATGATAGACGCAGAGGAGGCGGAGGATGGGACCGATCATGTTTCAGACGGTGTTGGATCCGATGGAAGTGTTTGAGGAAAAAAATTTACAATCTCAACAAAAAATGCAGTCCAAAAGACTTGAAAACCGGGTGATATATGGTATAAAATATAAAGAAGGGTTGGAAATACAAGGTTTGTTTAGCACCAACCCTGAGGATTATCTATTACCTGAATTTCAGATTGGAAATATCATATAAACAACGAAACAACGCCGTTTTTTCGGCGTACATAGGAGGCAATATGGCAGCTTCAAAAAAGGCTACAACCCCGAAAAAGACCGCGTCGAAAAGGACTGTGTCTCATCCGCCAAAGAAGAACGTTAAAAATACTGCAAAAAAGGCTGAGGATGGGCAGCAAAAGCAATTGACTGCTCTGATTTTATTTGCCGCAGGCTTATTGCTGGTCGCTATGGCGTTGATCAGCGGGCAGAATATTTGGAAAAAAGCGCATGAGGTTTTGTTTGGAATTTTTGGAGGAGCGGCATATTTTTTCGGCTTTTTTATTTTGATGAGCGCCTTTTTGGTCGCTATGGGACGGACATCCGGGAAACCGAAAAACAAAGTCTGGCAAATCGGGATCCTATTTTGGTTGATTTGCGCGGAAATTCAAATTGCCGTCCTTTCCTCTTCCGGCGGCGGTTCGATGACGTCGGAAATCGGACGTGCATTTACGGAGGGAACTCACGGGGCAGGCGGTGGGTTGTTCGGCGCCTTGATTGGGGTTCCGTTTACATATGCTTTTGGGAAAACGGCTGCGCTGGTGGTTGTTGGCGTCTGTATCTTTGTCTTTGCCTTTTTGATTACCGGGGTGACTTTAAAAGATTGTCTGTCGGTATTGTCAAGCTCGGCGCGGCAGATGGAATCGGAGGTAAAACAGTACTCCAAACGGCAGCATGAGGACGGGCGGAGCGCCGCTAAGATTGATGTGCCGTTGGACGGGTTGCCGGCGCACCCGGTTTCGTCCAGAAAATTCTGTGTACCGGCTTTGGAG
>CAKRVU010000151.1 GCA_934408835.1 uncultured Oscillospiraceae bacterium
ATTTGAGGTTCATAAAGTGCTGGTGGTTGCGCCTCTGCGGGTCGCAAGGGATACCTGGTCGGCAGAGCTTGAGAAGTGGGACCATCTCAAAAACCTTGTCTATTCCGTGGCGGTTGGTTCGGAAACAGAGAGATTGGAAGCCCTAAGGCAGCACGCTGATATTTACATGATTAACCGGGAAAATGTGCCATGGCTTGTTGAGAGGAGTGGCATTCCTTTTGATTTTGATATGGTCGTAATTGATGAGCTGTCTTCCTTCAAAAATCATCAGTCAAAGCGGTTCCGGGCACTCATGAAAGTGCGTCCCCGCATAAAGCGAATTGTGGGATTAACCGGAACGCCTACAGGAAATGGACTGATGGATTTATGGGCGCAATTCCGGTTGCTTGATATGGGACAACGATTGGGACGGTTTATCGGTCGGTATCGGGCTACTTTCTTTTTGCCGGACAAACGAAATGGTCAAGTCGTATTTTCCTATAAACCGTTGCCCAATGCGGAACAGCAGATATACAACCTCATTTCAGATATTACAATTTCCATGAAAGCGGCGGACCATCTACAAATGCCGAAATTGATTTTAACAGAGTATGAAGTGAGCCTGTCAGACGCGGAACAGAAACAGTATGAGGAGCTAAAAAAGAAGTTGGTGCTTCAGCTGTCAGACAGTGAAATCACAGCCTCTAACGCCGCCTCCCTTTCCAATAAATTGAGTCAGATGGCAAATGGCGCTATTTACGACGATAGCGGTGACATCATTCCTATTCATGAAAGAAAGCTGGACGCACTGGAAGACTTGATTGAAGCGGCTAACGGCAAGCCTGTTCTAGTTTCCTACTGGTTCAAGCACGATTTCGAACGCATTACAAGGAGGCTTCAAAAAAACGGAACTCCATTTTCTCGTCTGGATAGCCCCGGTAGTATCCACAGATGGAATAACGGTGAAATTCCAGTAGCCCTTATTCACCCGGCGTCCGCGGGGCATGGTCTGAACCTACAATCCGGAGGTTGTGCGCTTATTTGGTTTGGTCTCACTTGGAGTCTAGAACTTTACCAGCAAACTAACGCGCGCCTTTGGCGGCAAGGGCAAACTTCCAAAACCGTTGTCGTTCAGCATATTATCACGGATAACACCATTGATAGCCGGATCCTTCAAGCTCTTAGAGTCAAAGATAAGACGCAATCCGCCTTGATTGAAGCTGTAAAAGCAACCTTAAAAATTTGAAAATAAATTCGAGGTGATATCAATGTGCGATTTTGATAAAGCTTGCTACCGGTGCCATTGGTTCAAGAACGGAACATGTTTGCACAATAAAACATTTAGGAATAGCAATAGCGATAGCCGAACGGTTAGTGTTTATTATATCGCAGAGGAAGGCGTTATCAGGGAAGCTGTAAAAGAAGGGTTTATCGAAAAGGCGTTTTCCGGACTCAAAGGAAATCTTGAAAGTAAACTTTCAAAAAAGAAAGCAACGGAAGTCCAGATGGCTTTCTTTGAAGAATTGGAGGCGGCAAAAGCCGATTGGGCAGAAACCATTGATGAAGCCGTTACCTTAGCGCTATTAAACACCTTTGATGAAAGCACAGAGGAAGCGGCAGAAATCATGGAACCGACAGAGTTTTATTTTTGCCACTTGACAACAGAAATATGATGTGATATAATAAATTCAGTCGAATAGTACGGAAAGGCTGAAATATCATGGAATTAGACAGTAATGCACATTCGGTGTTTTTGTTGCATTACCACCTTGTACTGGTAGTGAAATATCGTAGACAGGTTTTTGACACAGATATTTCCAAACGAGCGAAAGAGATTTTTGAGTACATCTCACCGAAATATAATATCACACTTGAGGAATGGAATGATGACAAAGACCATGTGCATATTCTGTTCAAGGCACACCCTAATTCTGAAATCAGTAAATTCATAAACGCCTACAAAAGTGCAAGCAGTAGACTTCTAAAGAAAGAATTTCCGCAGATAAGACAAAGACTGTGGAAGGAATATTTTTGGAGTCAGAGCTTTTGTTTGCTTACAACAGGTGGAGCATCAATTGAGGTAATTAAAAAATATATAGAAAGTCAAGGGCAAAAGGAACGACGGAGGAAATAATACAATGGCAAACAAAGCGTATAAATTCAGAATATATCCAAATGCAGAGCAAAGAGTTTTGTTTGCCAAAACATTCGGTTGTGCAAGATTAGTGTATAATCATTGGCTAGATAGAAAAATAAAACAATATGAAGCCGACAAAACATCAGTAACATATACTGCTTGTGCAAAAGAAATGGCACAGTTAAAGAAAACATCGGAATATTCATTTTTGCAAGAGGTAGATAGTGTATCGTTACAGCAAGCCTTACGCCATCTGGATACAGCATTTCATAATTTTTTCAAACAACCTAAAATAGGATTTCCAAGATTTAAATCAAAAAAACAAAACAAAAATAGTTATTCCACTGTTTGCATTAACGGAAATATTAATATTGCAAATAGCTATATTAAGTTGCCTAAAATCGGACTTGTAAAACTGAAACAGCACAGACAAATACCTGTGGATTACAAGCTGAAGTCTGTTACAATAAGCCAGACGCCAAGCGGAAAATATTATGCAAGCGTTCTTTTTGAGTATGAAAATCAAGTACAGGAAAAGGAAATGCAAAAATTTTTAGGGCTGGATTTTTCTATGCACGAATTGTATCGTGACAGCAATGGAAATGAGCCTGCATATCCAAGATATTATCGTCAAGCCGAGAAACAATTAGCAAAGGAACAACGCAAGCTATCACTTATGCACAAAGGCTCAAATAACAGAAATAAACAGAGAATTAAGGTTGCAAGGCTACATGAAAAAGTTGCTAATCAACGCAAGGACTTCTTACATAAGCAATCAAGGCAGATAACCAATGCCTATGATTGCGTTTGTATAGAGAATTTGGATATGAAAGCAATGTCGCAATCTCTGAAT
Source organism: uncultured Oscillospiraceae bacterium (assembly GCA_934408835.1). Lineage (GTDB taxonomy): Bacteria > Bacillota > Clostridia > Oscillospirales > Ruminococcaceae > CAKRVU01. The sequence goes on from CAKRVU010000151.1 coordinate 2,970, forward strand.
TTCGGAAAATCCGTTTCGGATAATGGCTGGGGAATGTTCACTACATTCTTGAAATACAAGCTTGAGGAACAAGGCAAAATGCTTGTAAAAGTAGACAGATTTTTTGCAAGCAGTCAGACTTGTTCTGTCTGTGTATACAAGAATACTGAAACGAAAAATCTTGCTATCAGAGCGTGGGATTGTCCGCAGTGCGGTACACATCACGACAGGGATATAAACGCTGCAATAAACATCAGAAACGAGGGTATACGGCTGGTAACTGCGTAACCACAAAAACAATAGAACCGTGGGGCACACGGGGTTAGCTCGCTTATGCTTAGCACATTGGTGCTATCGAACGAGAACCGACTGCCTGCAACACAGGAGGAAGCCCCACTTCTACAGGTGGGGGAGGATGTCACAGCATATTGGGTATGTTTGGGATTGTGCCATCTATTACGCAAACGATGGCGGGAGACTTGATTACAGCGCTGATAGGTATTTTGGTAGCTGTTGGAATTGTGGTTGACCCTACTACGACCGGCGTTACTGATAGCGCTCAGGCGTTGACCTATACCGAACCGAAAGGGTAAACACTGAGCTATGCAATCATGATTTAAATTGTCAGATTGACAGAATTTGTAAAATACTGTATACTAAATGTCGGCAGTTGGGATGTAGTCCTTGTGATAAGCCTCCCCATCTACACTCTTTTTAGAACTAGGGTG
>CAKRVU010000152.1 GCA_934408835.1 uncultured Oscillospiraceae bacterium
CCGGCCATCGCCATTGGCATGGAGCTTTCACAGGACGATTTATTGGGACAACCTCCTCGAAACCCCAAAGAATCTATCCTAAACCGAAAAACAGTAACTAAAATTGGCGTACAGGGTCTTTTGATTTCACTGTTTACAATTATTGCGTATCACATCGGTGCGCATGACGGCGGAGCAGCCTTGGCCAGCACAATGGCGTTTTGCACACTTACTCTGGCGAGACTGTTTCATGGGTTTAATTGCAGGGGTAAAAAATCCATTTTCCATCTGGGTTTTTCTTCCAATATTTACAGCGTTCTCGCCTTTTTCTCCGGTTTCCTGTTTTTATCTATGGTGATGTTTATCCCCTTTTTTATGCAATTGTTTTCCGTTGCATCACTGACCGTGCAGGAAACTCTCTTTATTTATCTTCTGGCATTCGCCCCTACTTTGTTTATCCAGCTTTATAAAATAATTCGCGAACTGACAACGCATTCGCGATAAAGACCATTGCCCGCCCAATTACTCGGCTGCATTTGCGTAATTTGATAAAAAACACAAAAAACCAATTAAAAACTTTTTAAAAAGCGCTTGATTTTAAAAAAACTTTGTGATAAAATTATCAATATCAAGTTATTGTTTTATTGGTATATCAATTTTGGAAGGGAAATTGTTATGGAGAATAATCAAAAAATAAATCAGGCTTCCGGGATCGTCAACAGCGTTGAGGCTCTTGAAGCAAAGCTTCTGCAACTGAAAGAAGCACAAAGAATCTACGCGCAATATACTCAAGAACAGGTAGACGCTATTTTCTTTGCAGTCGCTACCGCAGCAAATAAACAACGAATTCCGTTGGCTAAGCTGGCTGTAGAAGAAACTGGTATGGGCGTAGTCGAGGACAAAATCATTAAAAACCACTACGCTTCTGAATACATTTATAATTACTATAAAAATGTTAAAACCTGCGGCGTGATTGAAGAAGATCAGGCGTTTGGAATCAAAAAGATGGCTGAGCCAATCGGGGTGATTGCCGCAGTGATTCCAACAACCAACCCAACTTCAACAGCTATCTTCAAAACGCTTCTCGCGTTAAAAACAAGAAATGCTATCATTGTCTCCCCTCATCCTCGTGCGAAAAAATCGACAATTGAAGCTGCACGTATCGTTCTGGAAGCCGCTGTAGCCGCCGGTGCACCGGAAAATATCATTGCCTGGATTGACGAGCCTTCGTTGGAAATGACAAACCTAGTAATGAGAGAATCCGATATCATTCTGGCTACCGGAGGGCCCGGTATGGTAAAAGCCGCCTACTCTTCCGGTAAACCTGCTTTGGGCGTCGGCGCCGGAAATACACCTGCAATCATTGACGACACTGCAGATATCAAAATGGCCGTCATGTCGATCATTCATTCCAAAACATTCGATAACGGTATGATTTGCGCTTCTGAACAATCCTGCCTTGTTATGAAATCCATTTATGCAAAGGTAAAACAGGAGTTCCAACTTCGTGGGTGCTATATTCTTACCGCGGAAGAAACTCAGAAAATTCGAGATACCATCTTAATCAACGGCGCACTCAACGCAAAAATTGTAGGTCAAAAGGCCGCAACAATTGCAAAATTGGCCGGATTTGAGGTGCCTGCCGATACTAAAATCCTGATTGGAGAAGTTACGTCAGTAGACTTGGATGAGGCGTTTGCACATGAAAAACTTTCTCCAGTATTGGCGCTCTATCAATGTGAAAATTTCGATGACGCTATTACAAAAGCTGAGCAATTGATTGCCGACGGCGGATATGGACATACCTCCTCCGTATATTTAAATCCAGTGACAGAACAGGAAAAACTCTCAAAATTTCAAGCTGCAATGAAGACCTGCCGCATCCTGGTAAATTCCCCCTCCTCGCATGGCGGAATCGGTGATCTTTACAATTTTGCAATGACTCCTTCTTTAACACTTGGCTGTGGCTCCTGGGGCGGAAATTCCGTTTCAGAAAATGTTGGAGTAAAGCATTTATTGAATATCAAAACGGTGGCTGAGAGGAGAGAAAATCTGTTGTGGTTTCGTGCTCCCGAGAAGGTGTACTTTAAAAAAGGTTGCATGGGTGTTGCCCTTCGTGAATTGAAGGAAGTCATGAATAAAAAACGCGCCTTTATTGTCACCGACTCTTTCCTTTATCAAAATGGCTATACAGCGGACATTACTAAACATCTAGACAAGATGGGAATTGTACATCATACTTTTTATGATGTTGCCCCTGATCCTACCCTTGCCTGTGCGCAGGAAGGCGCTAAAGTAATGACCTCGTTTTCCCCTGACGTGATCATCGCAGTGGGCGGAGGCTCCGCGATGGACGCTGCAAAAATTATGTGGGTCATGTATGAGCATCCGGAAGTAGATTTCCAGGATTTGGCCATGCGTTTTATGGATATCCGCAAGAGGGTATATACCTTCCCGAAGATGGGAGAAAAAGCCTATTTTATTGCATGTCCTACCTCAGCCGGAACCGGTTCAGAAGTGACGCCGTTTGCCGTAATTACCGATCAAGAAACCGGTGTCAAATACCCGTTAGCAGACTACGAGTTAATGCCGAACATGGCAATCATTGACGCTGATCTGATGATGAATGCTCCAAAAGGACTCACCGCCGCTTCTGGTATTGACGCATTGACGCACGCTTTGGAAGCATACGCTTCCGTTATGGCAACCGGCTATACTGACGGATTAGCGCTTCAGGCAGCTAAGTCTATTTTTGAATATCTGCCGCGTGCTTATCAAAATGGAGCTTCCGATCCGATTGCACGGGAAAAAATGGCAGAAGCTTCTACTATGGCTGGTATGGCGTTTGCCAATGCATTTTTAGGAGTATGTCACTCTATGGCGCATAAATTAGGGGCATTCCACCACCTTCCGCACGGAGTTGCCAACGCTTTGTTGATTTGTGAAGTAATGCGTTTTAACGCGTCAGAGAATCCGAGAAAAATGGGAACTTTCCCGCAATATCAATATCCACACACTCTATCGAGATATGCGCAGGTTGCTGACTTTGTCGGAGCATCCGGAAAAACAGATGAAGAAAAACTGACTCATTTAATTGATAAGATTGAAGAACTAAAGAAGACCATTGGAATACCCAATACAATTCAAGAAGCAGGTGTTCCAGAAAACCAATTCTTAGAAACCTTAGACCAGATGGTTGAGCAGGCATTCGATGACCAGTGCACCGGTGCTAACCCCAGATATCCTTTGATGAGTGAAATTAAAGAGATGTATTTGAAAATGTACTATGGAAAATAAAGGATAGCACTCCAGATTCTATGGCATGAGATAGTACTCTTCTAATATTTCTTCAATGTCTTTTTATTTCACTAATTATTTCTCATTATTTTTCGTAACGCGGCAAAAAATCTATTCGTTCTGCTTGCCTGCTATTTTTGGGCTTTGCTAAAGCCTTTTCCACCGGTTTTACCGGAGGATTTTATTTCAACCTAAAGACACCAAATAGTATCCCCGGCTTCGCCGGGGGTTTTTCATAGATGGGTTTTGTTACGAGCCACGCATCACGTTGCGTTGGTACGACCTGACACTTGCGTAGAGTTTGTTACTTGCTGCTCGTAAACGAGCCTGTTAGAAGT
>CAKRVU010000153.1 GCA_934408835.1 uncultured Oscillospiraceae bacterium
GAGGAAGACAATCAGGACAAAGAGGGATAGGATTTCGGTTGCGCGCAATGGGTATGCCGGAAACTGATTGCAGAGAAAAGGCTGGGTGAATTTTGCCAGCCTTTTTTCCAAATTGTTTGAAATTGGCTGTTCGGAAAGTCCTTGGGGTGCCAGACGGTTTTGAGATTTGGTTATCAAACCGCAAAAGATACGGGAGGGATTGTATTGAAATTAGCAGAAGAGTATTTGAGGCTAAAAAGAGAGTTATTGGAGAAAGAATTTGCCAGGATGAACGAAATGCAACGGCGCGCTGTCTTTACAGTGAACGGACCGTTGTTGATTTTGGCTGGGGCAGGTTCCGGGAAAACAACGGTGCTGGTCAACAGAATTGCCTATTTGCTTCGATATGGCAACGCTTATTGGGATGATCGGCTGCCGGAGGAGCTGTCGGAGGATACGCTGGATTTTTTGCGGCGGCAGTTGGATGAGATGTCTGATCCTCAACAAGTTCTAAAGATTTTGGCCGTTTCGCCGCCAAAACCGTGGCAGGTGCTGGCCATTACCTTTACCAATAAGGCGGCAGCAGAGCTGCGCGACCGGTTGGCGTCGATGCTGGGCGAGTCGGCGTCTCAAATTTATGCCGGCACTTTCCATTCTCAATGCCTGCGTATTTTGCGTGCCAATATTGAGGCGCTGGGGTATCAGAACGGTTTTACCATTTATGATACGAGCGACGGCAAGCGCGTGATTAAGGAAGCGTTGACGCAGCTTCGCTTGAGTGATAAAATATATCCGGTCAAAACGGTGCTCAATGAGATTAGCCGTGCAAAAGATCAGATGATTTATCCAGAACAATATGCTGCGGAAAACAGCGCCGATTTTCGGAAGGCCGAAATCGCAAAGATATACGATTATTACCAGAGGCATTTGAAGGATTCCAATGCGGTCGATTTTGATGATATCATCTGTTTGACCGTGCAATTGTTTGAACAGCGTCCAGACATTTTGGAAAAATATCGCGATCGGTTTCGCTATATTCTGGTGGATGAGTATCAGGATACCAATCATGCGCAGTATCGCTTGATCAGCTTGCTGTCAGGCAAGAGCCACAATCTCTGCGTTGTGGGTGACGATGACCAGAGTATCTACCGTTTTCGCGGTGCAACAATAGAAAATATTCTGAGTTTTGAACAGCAGTTTGAAGACGCTACCGTCATTCGATTGGAACAAAATTATCGGTCGACTCAGAACATTCTGAGCGCAGCCAACTTTGTCATTCGGAACAATCAGGGAAGAAAAGGCAAAAACCTGTGGACCAATCGCGGCGATGGCGAGAAACTTCATATCGTTCGGGTAACTAGCGAAAATGCAGAGGCGGAGTTTATAGCGGACGTGGTGGAGCGGAACGTTTCAAACGGGAGAACCTATGGAGAACATGCCATCCTGTACCGAATGAACGCGCAGTCCGCTACATTGGAACGCTTTTTTGTTCGTCGTGCAATCCCCTATAAAATAGTGGGCGGTACAAAGTTTTATGACCGCAAGGAGATTAAGGATGTCCTGGCGTATCTTTGCGTCATTCAGAACAGCGGCGATAATCTGAGATTAAGAAGAATCGTCAATGAGCCGAAGCGCGGTATCGGTCTTGGAACGCAAAATAAGTTGCAGGAAATGGCGGACGATATGGGCGTTTCTATCTACCACCTGATGCGGGAAGCGGACGCTTATCCCGAGTTATCATCCAAAAAAAAGCAGATGATGGCCTTTGCAGAAATTCTGACCGGGTTGATGGAGATTGCCGATACCATTCCTTTGGAGGAGCTTTTGGACGAACTGCTTGAACGCACCGGATATCGCCAAATGCTTACCGAGCAGGGGTCTGAGGGGTTAAACCGACTGGAAAACATAGAAGAATTGAAAACCAATATGGCGGAATATCAGCAGCAAAACGAGAACGCTACGTTGGCTGGATTTTTGGAAGAGATAGCGCTGTATACCGATTTGGACGACTATAACACGGGCGATGATCGGGTTACACTGATGACTTTACATGCCGCAAAGGGTTTGGAGTTTCCGATTGTCTTTTTAACCGGAATGGAAGAAGGCGTTTTTCCGGGCAGATTGGCGGACGGCAGACCAGATGAATTGGAGGAAGAGCGACGGTTGGCCTACGTTGGAATTACCCGCGCTAAACAGCAACTGTACTTACTCAACGCGAAACGACGGATGTTATTCGGAAATACCAGCGAAAACAACCGACCTTCCCGTTTTCTTGAGGAGATTCCGGAGCAGTACTGCTTGATCGAGGATCAGACGATTGGGAAAACAATAGCGGAGCCACGGCGCTTTGACAGAAGCAAAAAAGCAGGGATTGTTGTAACTGGGGTAGGGCGCTCTGTTCAGGCAAAACCGGTTCGGGTAGACTATCAGGTTGGCGACGCCGTTTCCCACAGCGTATTTGGCAAAGGCGTGATTTTATCTATGGAACCGACTGGTAACGATTTGCTGGTTGAAGTGGATTTTGAAACAAGAGGGCGGAAGAAGGTCATGGCTAACTACGCGAAATTGCAAAAGATGTAATTTTTTAGCACTCTCACACCTCGTCTGCTAAAGTTAACAAAAATTTAATAAAATATCTTAAATTTTTTAATATTTTTGGGCTAGACTAAACATTGCAAGGGAATGAATCCCAGAATGCAGACGAAGGAGGACTATATAATGTTTGATTTAATGCCTTTTGAGATGAACAACAAGAATATGTTTCAGCTGTTGGAGGATTTTGATAAGAGATTTGGGAAAGGAATGGAAGCGGGATTTCGCACCGATATTCTAGATAAAGGAGATCATTTTCTATTAGAAGCGGAGCTTCCCGGTTTCCAAAAGGAAGACATTACGATTGATTTGGACGGAGATCGTCTGGTCATTCGTGCCGTCCGCTCCTCGGATGAGGAACAGACCAAGAAGGATTATCTGCACCGGGAGCGTTATTATGGCGAGTTTGTCCGCAGCTTCCACTTGGCAAACGTCAATGTAGACCAGATTACAGCCAACTATCAAGACGGGGTATTAAGACTACAGCTTCCGAAAAAGCAGCCTGAGAAACCGGCGTCACGGAAGATTGAAGTAAAATAAAAACGAAAGAAAGGACGCGGGTTTCGCGTCCTATTTTTTCACCAGAAGGGAAGGGAATACAATTATGAATACGCAAAATTTTACACAAAAATCATTGGAAGCGATCGGAAATGCGCAAAAGCTGGTAGTAGAACACCAAAACCAACAGATGGAACCGTGCCATTTACTGCTTGCTTTATTGCAGCAGCCAGACGGTTTACTCCCTGAATTGCTGCGGCGGCAGGGAAGCAACGAACGAGGGATTACCGAGCAGGTTCAAAAGATGGTTGAGGCGCTTCCGCATGTTGGCGGGGTATCCCGGGAAATGGATCGGATCTATATTTCGGGAGAACTTGAGCATGTGTTGCAGGAAGCGGAAAATACCGCGCAAAGAATGAAGGACGAATATGTTTCAGTAGAACATATTTTTTTGGCAATGTTGGATTACCCCGGACAATTGCAACCGTTATTCCGATTGTTTGATTTGCGCAAAGATGAGTTTTTGCAGACATTATCTTC
>CAKRVU010000154.1 GCA_934408835.1 uncultured Oscillospiraceae bacterium
TCCTATGACTGATAAACGCCCTCATGTTTTACCACAATTCCAATCAATCAACAGGCGTTCGGGCAACACTCCAAAAAGGCGTGAATCCAAAAAAGACCAGCCGCCGCTCGGTCAAATAATGGAACCAAATCACAAGATTTATATTATTATACCCTATTTTTTGAATAATGGAAAGAATTTTTAGAAAACAATTCCTAAAATTCTTTCCATTTTAAGAAACAATTAAAAATTCCAACAAGTATAACATTGTTGGAATGATACAATTTGTTATTTATCTATTGGGAGAGTGCCTTCCAAAACAGAACCGTTGAAGGTTGTCAAACGAAATAGAATCAGCACTCAAAAACAGCTTGGCGCGCAGAAACCCGCCACGAAACCATCGTGCAAACAGCCTTTTGATTAAAACAGTTTACTCACTGATAAAAAGATTAAAATGGCGCCGCTAAGCCACGAAAGATCAAACGACGTCTTTTTCGCCAATCGGTTGCCAAGCGCACTGCCCGATAAAATAGCCAAAACGCCAAACAGTAGGGATGCCGAAATCACCGTCCAGATATGCATCCCATCAAACGCTGCGCCAAAGCCGACGGCAAGCCCGTCAAGAGACATGGCAAACGCCAGCGGAATCGCCTCTATCGGAGCCAGGGTGCGCGACGCGTCCTGGTCTGCCTCCTGCGGATTGGCATAAACACTCAAAATAAAATTCAAATGAAGTGCAGAAAAACTGAAATGCTTCCGCAGTTGCTTCCTCTTTTTTAAGTACGATTTGATCGTACTGTCAAACAGTTTAATCACACCCAACAGAAACAAGATGGAAAAGCACAACCATTTTGCCACCCAATCAGGAAGGTACGGTCGGATAACCGTCCCGACCAGAAGGGAAACGCCCAGCATAAGGCTGCAAATGCCACTGATTAACCCAACCGAAACCGGCGGAATCCGAATCTGATCTGCGCCGTATCCCAAGCTCGCCGCAAAAGCGTCCGTTGAAAGCGCCAGCGTCAAAAGAAGCGCCTCAAAAATCGAAACAGGAATTGTTGACATCCCACCACCACCTGTTTCTATTTTATTCAGCTGCGATTTTCTTTGCTACAAAAGAAGCGCCGTCAAACATGCAACGGCGCCTTTGTTTCATTCGATCTTCAGATGAGAAGAAACTGTGATAAAATAATTGCGTCGCCGGGTGGTATGAATCTGATAAGCGCGCAGTTCTTCCGGCAAGGTCAGCTGTTTGAAATCGGTCGCAATTCCGCAGCCTAGAAGTTTGGCGATACTTTCTTTGACAGACCAAAAGGAGGCAAACATCGTTTCTCTTTGCCCAGAGTCCCAAATCCGACTCTGTTCCAAAGGATTACACACTCTGCGTATCACAGCGTCAGAAATCGGGCGGATATCCTGTACGTCCAAACCAACTTCCGATTCGGAAAGAGCGCAGGCAACACAGCCGGTGCAATGAGAAATACTGAAATGAATCTCGGGATATTCCGCAAGACGAGGCTTTCCTTTCTTTTCATAAACAAAGGTAGGAAGTTTGGTAATCCCATACTCCCGGCGCAATCCGTAACAAAGAAGCAGATATCCCAGTGCGGAATTTCTCCGATCTTTGGGCATCGCATAAGCCAGTACCCGATCCTTTCGCTGCTCAGAAAGAATCGGCAATACCCGCTCCAACCAACCGGACGGCAATTCAGAAAAATCTTCAAAACAGTAAAGCATACCGCCGCGCCTTCTTTTCCGTTGTTGTTCACCGCGCCTCGAAGGCTTCCCCCTCGCCGCGTTTTTTCATAAAAATCCGCCTGTTTTTCTGTTAAACCGGGTGTACCTGAGCTTTAAAATCAACGTGTTCTCCATCAATTCCATAAAGGCGATTGCGCCGCTTTTCAAAAAACTTGACCGCTACCTGACCAAATTGGGCGTAGCTTAATACATCCTCATCCTGCTCCAGCCACTGCGCCGCTTCTTTCCGCAAAGTCTCCAATTCCGGTTTTAACAGGTCAGCCGGACGACAGGTGATCACCGACTCGTCACCTACAATCTTCTTCACAAACTCATCGGAAATTGGAACAGGCGTCCGCCCATATTCTCCGCGAACAAGTCCTTTGAATTCCTTCGTCACCATACCATACCGCTGTCCTGAAATCACATTGAAAACAGCCTGCGTCCCAACAATTTGCGACGTTGGGGTGACAAGGGGCGGATAACCCGCGTCCTGACGCACGCGCGGCACCTCCTCCAAAACCTGATCCAGCTGATCTTCGCGACCAGCTTGCTTGAGCTGTGATAATAAGTTGGAGAGCATCCCGCCCGGAACTTGATACATCAGCGCCCTGGTATCCGGCGCCAGCAGCTTCGGATCCAAAAGCCCCTTCTCGATGTATTTCTTTCGCAACGCCATAAAATGTTCCCGCACCTCAGAAAAATCTTCCAACGAAAGTCCGGTATCATATTCGGTGCCGGCAAAAGCTGCAACCATCGACTCAGTCGGCGGATGAGAGGTACCGAGCGACAGAGGCGAAAGGGCGGTATCAATCCGATCTGCACCCGCCTGAACTCCTTCAAACAGGCAAATAGAAGCCAGTCCGGAGGTGCTGTGCGTATGCAGCTGAATTGGGATAGAAACCGCCTGCTTGAGCGCACGAACCAACTGCGCTGTGCGGACGGGCGTCAACAATGCCGCCATATCTTTAACACAGATCGAATCGGCGCCCGCCTCTTCAATTTGCTTTGCATAATCCACGTAGTATTGATCGGTAAACACTTTACCAGTAGTATATGAAATGGCTACCTGGACTTCCGCATGTTTCTCCCGTTTGGCAGCAGAAATAGCGGTTTTCAAGTTCCGAATATCATTCAATGCGTCAAAAATTCGAATAATATCAATACCGTTGGCAATGGATTTTTGAACAAAATACTCGACCACATCATCCGCATAGTGCCGATACCCCAACATATTCTGTCCGCGAAACAGCATTTGCAACTTAGTGTTTTTGAGTCCTTTTCGCAATTTGCGAAGGCGTTCCCACGGGTCTTCGTCCAAAAACCGAAGACATGCGTCGAAGGTGGCGCCCCCCCAGCATTCAATCGAATAATATCCAATCCGATCCATAGCCGGTAAAATCTCCACAAACTCGTCCGTTGTCATTCGTGTTGCCAATAAAGACTGATGTGCGTCCCGTAAAACAGTTTCTGTAATATTCACTTTCGCCATTGTCATTTCTGTATGATCGTAATAAACGTTAAAATCGGGAAAGATCATACGCTCCTTTCTCAATTGATGGTTATATCTGCGCCCTATCGCCAAAAATACAATTAGGTAATTACGATTGGATTAAGGCGCCGTATTCAAACTCACTTCAACACAGCCCTCAAAGACTGAGACCGCTTCCCCGGTCATCCAGACAGCATGATCGGTGTAGCGTATGGACAACTCGCCGCCGCGCAGCCGAACCAGAATATCAGCGTCCTTAGAAGCGTAGCCGTTTTCTACCGCTGCCACAGCAGCTGCACAAGCGCCGGTACCGCACGCCCATGTTTCTCCGCTGCCGCGCTCCCAGACCCGCATTTTCAACGTGGTAGAATCAATGACCTGGACAAACTCGGTGTTGACC
>CAKRVU010000155.1 GCA_934408835.1 uncultured Oscillospiraceae bacterium
GGCGAGCACTGTCGCTTCTGTGGGGCAAAAGCAGTATGCCGCAAAAGAGCGGAATACAATCTAGAGCTTGCGCACTATGATTTTGCCATGCCAGCCACACTGGGGGTCTCTGAGATTGCGGGCATTTTGGACAAGGCGGACGAGATGATTTCATGGACATCCGCAGTCAAAGAATACGCGCTTAGGCAAGCGCTTAACGGAACGGAGTACCCGGGATACAAGATAGTGGAAGGACGTTCCAAAAGAAAATATGTGGACGCCGACAAGGTGGCCGACGCAGTCGCTAAAGCGGGCTATTACCCCTATTCAAAGACTGTGCTTAGTCTTACGGTAATGACAAAACTACTAGGCAAAAAGAAGTTTAATGAACTGTTGGGCGGTCTGATCGAGAAACCTCCAGGTAAACCGACGCTTGTACAGCAAAGCGACAAACGCCCGGCAATTCATACAGCAAAAGAAGATTTTAGTGAAAATGAAGGAGAAGAATACTATGTCAAATAGAATCAATGAACCAACAAAGGTTATTACAGGAACTGAAACCCGATGGAGCTATGCCAATGTGTGGGAACCAAAATCCGTCAACGGAGGCGCGCCGAAGTTTTCAATCTCTCTGATTATCCCCAAATCGGATACTAAGACTCTTGAAAAGATCAATGCTGCGATTAAAGCAGCCTATAAAGAAGGTGAATCAAAACTAAAAGGCAATGGGAGAAGCGTCCCGGAGCTTTCGGCTCTGAAACTTCCGTTGCGCGATGGAGACGCAGAACGCCCGAACGATGAAGCCTATGCGGACAGCTATTTTGTCAATGCCAACAGCACAACTGCGCCAGGCATTGTAGACGCGGACAGGCAACAGATTATTGACCGGGGCGAAGTATACAGCGGCGTATATGGTCGAGCAAGTATTAACTTCTATGCCTATAACGTGAACGGCAATAGAGGGATTGCTTGTGGTCTGAATCATTTGCAGAAAATTCGGGATGGTGAGCCGCTTGGCGGCAAGGCAAGCGCAGAATCGGATTTTGCAGAGGCTGAGGATTGCTCCTTCCTTCTCTAAAGACAATAGCTCTCAGATAACAGGATGGCGGGCGTTGACGTTATGGCGATCGCTCACCATCTTCAAAGAGAGCAGAATGAGGGATTAAAAGTGAAATTTATCAGTATCGACATCGAGACTTACTCGGATATAGATTTATCTAAATGCGGGGTGTATCGCTATGCGTCTTCCCCTTCTTTTGAAGTTTTATTGTTCGGCTACTCCGTGGACGGCGGCGCCGTACAGGTGCTAGACATCGCAGGCGGGGAGAAAATTCCCACAAATATAGCGGCTGCATTGTCGGATGAGACGGTTATCAAATGGGCGTTTAACGCAAGTTTTGAACGGGTGTGCCTCTCAAATTATCTCGGGGAATGGCTGGAGCCTGGAGGCTGGCGCTGTACAATGGTATGGGCTGCTACTCTAGGGTTACCGATGTCGTTAGAGAGCGTCGGAAATGTACTCGGACTGGAAAAGCAGAAACTGACCGAAGGTAAAGACCTGATTCGTTATTTCTGCACACCGTGTAAACCTACAAAAGCCAACGGCGGAAGGGTAAGAAATTTGCCGAAACATGACCGGGAGAAATGGGCGCGGTTTCAGGCATATAATCTCCGGGATGTGGAAGCTGAAATGCAAATACAGCATAGACTGTCACGATTTCCGGTTCCTGATTTTGTATGGGAAGAATACCGGCAGGATCAGGAGATCAATGACCGTGGGATTTGCGTGGATATGCAGCTAGTGCGCCAGGCAATCGCGATGGATGAGAAATCGCGTGAAAGTCTAGTTTCAACCATGAAAAAGCTGACTAATCTTGACAATCCAAATTCTGTGCAGCAGTTAAAACAATGGCTCTTAGAGAATGGGATGGAAACGGATACCCTAGATAAAAAGTCCGTAGCAGAACTGCTGAAAAGCGCACCGGAGCCATTGCGGGGGGTTTTAAAGATTCGGCAGCAGCTTGCAAAATCCTCCGTTAAAAAATATCAGGCAATGGAAAAGGCGGTAGTCTCCGACAGCAGGGCGCATGGGATGTTTAGATTTTACGGAGCCAGCCGTACCGGTCGCTTTGCGGGACGGATGATTCAGCTGCAAAACCTACCACAAAATCATCTTCCGGATTTAGCACAGGCGCGGGGACTTGTAAAAAACGGCGATTATGAAGCGCTGTCCATTCTCTATGAGGACGTGCCGGATACGCTGTCACAGCTCATCCGCACAGCCTTTGTGCCACAGGAAGGTAAAAAGCTTATTGTGGCTGATTTTTCAGCAATCGAGGCGCGGGTGATTGCATGGCTTGCCGGAGAGCAATGGCGACTTCAAGTCTTTGAGGACGGCGGCGATATTTATTGCGCGTCCGCTAGCCAGATGTTCGGCGTGCCTGTTGAAAAACACGGCATAAATGGTCACTTACGGCAAAAAGGCAAGATTGCGGAGCTGGCGCTTGGCTATGGGGGTTCTGTTGGCGCTCTAAAAGCAATGGGCGCACTGGAGATGGGACTATCAGAAGACGACCTGCCGCCGCTGGTGGACGCTTGGCGAAGCGCCAATCCCAGGATTACGGATTTTTGGTGGTCTGTAGATCGCGCCGTAAAAGAATGCGTCAAAACAAGACGAACCACGCAAACACAGGGGCTCCGATTTGAGTACCAAAGCAATCTTTTATTTATTACGCTCCCTTCCGGCAGGCGGCTTGCCTACGTAAAACCGAGGATGGAAGAGAATCGCTTTGGCGGTGAGTCCATCACTTACATGGGTATCAGCGCTAAGAAAAAATGGGAGCGATTGGAGAGCTACGGTCCAAAGTTTGTAGAAAATATTGTTCAGGCAACTGCCCGGGACATTCTATGCCACGCCATGAATACCTTGAAGCGCTATGCCATTGTAGCGCATATCCACGATGAGGTAGTTATTGAGGCAGACCGGCGGACGCAGGTATCAACGGTGTGCGAGCAGATGGGCAGGACTCCGCCATAGGCAAAGGGACTGCAGCTTTGTGCCGATGGCTACGAATGTCAATTTTATCAAAAGGATTAAGAAAGTTGGTGGCTGAGATTAAGAAGGTGAAAAGAAACAAGATACCGATCCGGTATGTGACAGAATCGATGGAGGTCGTTAAAAAACGATGAGAATGACATTTTATACGGCAAACTTCCGGGGCAATGCTAAGAACAGCGTATACCCCAACAGGCGTGAGATAGATAACGCCGGTAAATTTTTGGAGGCAGTAGCGTTTGACCATGTATGCGCAGAGTTCCAAAGTTGCCGCCGGAGCAACGACAACTTCTGCGCTTCTGATGTGGTGGTGATGGACTGCGATAACGACCATTCAGAGCATTCGGAGGATTGGGTTTCTCTGACTGAGTTACCAAAAAAAATCGGAGAAAATGTGGCGTTTGTCGCTGTACCAAGCCGTAATCATATGAAGGAGAAAGAAGGAAAATCCGCAAGACCGAGGTTTCACGTGTACTTTCCGCATACCCCAATTACAGACGGCGAGGCGTGCAAAGCGCTGAAAAGCTCCATACAACAGAAATTTCCCTTTTTTGATTCC
>CAKRVU010000156.1 GCA_934408835.1 uncultured Oscillospiraceae bacterium
TGGGTTACATCACTCCATGCCTCTGAAAAAGAGGTATGAAGCGAATTTTCCATAACTGTTATGTGGGTAGATGTAGCTAAAGTTATTTTTTACACCGGAAAAAGGAAATTTGTTTGGGAGTGAAAGTATCTCATTTTTCCTATTGCATTGACGTTCAATATTTGGTATACTATGGGATATAGTGATAAACGGTAAGGAAAATTCGTTTTGGGGGCAATATGGTATGAAAACAGTGACAAAAATCATTTTGGCGGTTTTAGGCGGTCTGTTGCTGCTGCGTTTATTACAAATATGTGGAGAAGCTTGTTGTCGTAAGTTGGATCGCCGGTATATCAGTAGAGAAATTGATTAGAGCGATTGATCTCGTGGCAGGCAGCCTTGCGCCGTCTGCCAGTTTTTCTGTTTGATTCGCTTATAAAATGGACAACCATATTAGCGGTGTTCGATGAGAGCGGTTGCAATTTTAAGCGAGTTGACATAAAATAAAAGGAGAGAAGATGACAAAGCTGTTTGATTAAAACGTGGCGCTATTGAAACTGAAATGATCGGGCTGCTATTGGAAGATGGGAAACAAATTGCAAAAGGTGAAGAGCAGGCGTGTCTTTTATGTCGGACTTAAAGAATTTGCCCGTTTTCTAACATTTTGGATTTACAGAAAAATTGAGGATGAAACAAATGATAAAATTGACCGTTCCCGCTACTAGCGCCAATTTGGGAGCCGGCTTTGATGCCTTTGGCGTGGCCCTGACGTTATATAATGATGTTTTTCTCGATTTATCCGAAAAGATAACGGTTGTATCGCTGGAGGGAACCGATGTGCCTCTGGATGAAAAGAATTTAATTGTATCGTCCGCTCAAAAGCTATATCAAATTTGCGGAGTGAAATTTCCCGGCTTGAATGTGCGGCAACTCAACAGAATCCCGATGGCAAGGGGGCTTGGCAGCAGCTCGGCCTGTATTGCGGCAGGGCTTGTTGGCGCAAACCATTTGCTGGGAAATCCACTGACCGAAAGTCAGCTGATTGATTTTGCGGCAAGGATAGAAGGGCATCCAGATAATACCACACCGGCGTTACTGGGAGGGCTTACGGCTTCCGTGTTCGATGGTACGCATGTTTATTGGGCAAGACAGGAAGTCCCAAAAGAGCTGCTGTTTTGCGCCATTGTGCCCGATATGCCTCTTTCAACTGAGATGGCCAGAGAAATTTTGCCGAAAACAGTTTCTTATCATGATGCCGTTTTTAATTTGTCTCGTGCAGTGTTATTGACGCTTTCATTATTGCATGGGAAATATGAAAACCTAAAAATCGCGTCAGAAGACCTTCTTCATCAACCGTACCGTTTTCCTTTGATACGCGGAGCAGAAGAGATACGAGTATTATGCGAACAACTGGGTGGGGACGCTTTTTATTTGAGTGGAGCCGGTTCGACACTAATGACGATTGTTCGGAAGGAGCGCCCATTTTTTGTCGAAAGGCTGCAAAAGGGGCTGCGGGAACTCGGTTTCGAACATTACCAGGTTTTCCCATTATCCGTGGATCACCATGGGGTTCGGATAATGGAAGAAGCAGAAGAAAAATAGAAGGAGAGAAATCTATCATGGGATTGATTGTGCAAAAATTTGGAGGGACTTCGGTGGCTAACGCCGAACGAATGCAAAATGTTGCAAAGATTGTGACAGATACCTACCAAAAAGGGAATGATGTGATTGTGGTGGTATCCGCACAGGGGGATACTACTGACGCGCTAATTGAAAAGGCGGCGCAAATGAACGACCGACCGTCCAGACGGGAGATGGACGTATTGTTGTCAACGGGGGAACAGATATCCATTGCGCTCCTGGCGATGGCGATTGAAAAACTGGGATTCCCTGTGATTTCATTGACGGGCTGGCAAGCCGGAGTGTTGACAAATACCGATTATGGAATGGCAAGGGTCAAACGTGTTCAGACCCAGCGAATCGCAAAGGAGTTGGACAAACGGCGGATTGTCATTGTCGCCGGTTTCCAGGGGAACAATTTGTTTTCGGATATTACAACATTGGGACGAGGCGGTTCAGATACGACTGCAGTGGCACTAGCTGCCGCGTTTCATGCAGATTGCTGTCAGATTTATACCGACGTGGACGGCGTTTATACAGCGGATCCGAGAATTGTAAAAAATGCATGGAAACTGGATGAAATCAGCTTTGATGAAATGCTGGAGCTTGCGTCATTAGGAGCTCAGGTTTTACACAATCGTTCTGTGGAAATGGCAAAAAAGTACAATGTCAATCTTGAAGTGTTGTCCAGCTTGGAGAAGAAGCCGGGCACGAAAGTGAAGGAGAGAGTCAAAATGGAGAAAATGTTAGTACGCGGTGTGGCGAAAGATGATGATGTTGCGCGGATTGCCATTATAGGGATTCCAGATAAGCCTGGTTTTGCATTCAAACTGTTTTCGTTGATGAGCAAATGCAAAATCAATGTGGACATCATTTTGCAGTCGATTGGACGGGGTAATACCAAGGATATCAGCTTTACCGTTCCTCGCGGGCAAATGGAGCAAACGAAGCAAATTATTGAAGAGAATCTGGATTTACTGGGAGCGCAGGGGGTACGCGTCAGTGCGGATGTTTCCAAAGTTTCAATTGTTGGGGCTGGAATGCAGTCCAACCCTGGGGTAGCCTCCAAAATGTTTGAGGCGTTATATGAGGCAAATATCAATATCAATATGATTTCAACAAGTGAGATTAAAATATCGGTGTTGATTGATGAAAAGGACAGTACGCGGGCTGTGAATGTCATTCACGAGGCGTTTCTTGCATGAAAAAGAGAGTTTGCGTCTTCGACTTGGACGGCACTTTGTTAAATACGATCCAGGATTTGGGTGTGAGTTGCAACGCCGCGTTAAAAACTGTAGGTTTAAATCCGCTTCCGCTGGAGCAATATCCTTTTCTTGTGGGGAACGGGATGAAAAATTTAATTTGGAAAGCTTCGGATTTTTCGCCAGAAACGCCTGAATTTAATCGGATCTTTCATGCGTTTTTGGACTACTATCAGGCGCACAGTACTGATTTTACCAGCGTGTATCCCGGAATTCCTGAGCTTTTAAAAGAATTGAGTTCTAATGGGGTATCGCTGGCGGTTCTTTCCAATAAAGGGGAGTCCTTTGTAAAGGATCTTGTCCGCTACTATTTTGGAGACCGTATTTTTTCTATTGTTCGAGGTCAAAGCGAGCGCTTTGCGGTGAAACCGGATCCGTCCTCCCTTTTGGATATTATCCAACAATTTCAAGCCGTTCAATCGGAAGTTTTGTATGTGGGAGATTCGGATGTGGATGTGAAAACGGCGAAAAACGCCGGAGTATTTTGTGTTGGAGCAGTGTGGGGATTTCGCGGAGAAACAGAACTGAGGGAAGCCGGTGCAAATGCGTTGGCATATCAACCGTTGGATGTGATACACTGGATTTGAAAGGGGAACGAGCATGTCTTTTTGTCCAAAAGAGAGCAGAAACCTTGCTATGCTGACTGACTTTTATGAGATTACGATGGCAAACGGGTATTTTGAAAGTGGCATTGGAGATCAAATTGCTGTTTTCGATATGT
>CAKRVU010000157.1 GCA_934408835.1 uncultured Oscillospiraceae bacterium
ACGTTATGTTCGTGCCCTTTCGACTACATCAGATGAGGGAAAGCTTGCTTTAGCAATACAAAAATTGTTGCTCGAGGATCCATCACTGTCTTTTGACGTCAATCAACAGACTCGGCAGCAGCTTTTAGGCGGAGTAGGGGTACAGCATTTGGAAACGGCGGTTTTGAAGCTTCAGACGCGGTTTGGAATTGATGTTTCCTTAGACGAAGTGCGAATTCCATATCGCGAGACGATTCGGCAAAAGGTGAAGGTACAGGGACGTCATAAAAAACAGACTGGCGGGCACGGACAGTTTGGAGACGTGTGGATGGTTTTTGAGCCGACTGCGCTTGAGGATTTGATATTTGAAGAGCAGATTGTTGGAGGCGCTGTTCCCAAAAATGATATTCCGGCGGTGGAGAAGGGATTTCGTGAGAGCGCACAGCATGGCGTGTTGGCTGGATATCCTCTTACTGGCGTTAAGGCGATTTTGGTGGACGGTTCTTATCACCCGGTAGATTCTTCGGAAATGGCGTTTAAACTGGCGGCTGGTCTTGCCTATCGCGATGGGATCTCAAAAGCGTCTCCTGTTTTGCTGGAACCGGTGGATCGGGTTTTGGTTTTAGTACCGGACGGCAATACCGGAGACATGATGGGTGAACTGAACAGGAGGCGAGGTCGCATTTTGGGGATGACGCCGGCTGAATTTGGGATGACTCAAATTGAAGTAGAGCTTCCGGAAGTCTCTTTATTGGATTTTGCGACAGTGGTTCGGCAGATGACGCAGGGTGCGGGTAGCTTTACCATGGAGTTTACGCGATATGAGCAGCTGCCGGAACCGTTACAGGAAGAAGTGATTGAAAAATCGAAAACTTTAAATGGGAAAAAATAACGGTGATTGAATTTGGCGTCCGCATAGACCAGCCGGCTTAGACATATGATACACCGAAGAGAGAAAAGGGGGAGAATCCTTTGTTTACTTGTTCGGTAAAATTGCGGAAAAGGTGGCTGGTTATCGGTGCGGCAGGTTTAATAGGACTCGTTGTGTTGTTGCTTTTGGCACAGACGCGGTTGTCGCGTCAGATTGATTTTGTTGGGGGAGAGGAATACCTTGCAGTCAACGGTCTTTCGGGAGAACTGATTTCAGAAGACGAGGTGTTGATTCCAGAGGAGTTTTCTCCGATCTATGAAGAATACAACCAAATGCAAAAGACGCAGGGGTTTGATTTGTCCGATTATGCAGGGAAAACCTGCCAACGCTATACTTATCGTTTAACAGGTACTCCGGAAGAGGTTCATGCTGTATTTTTAGTATATCACGGAACGTTGATAGGAGGAGATTTGCATGAACAGCGTTATGGAGGATGGATTCAACCATTACAGGGGAATTTATGAGAATTGATCAATTTTTAGCGCAACAGACTGGAATCAGCCGCCGCGAAGGGAAGGAGCTGTTGCGTAAAGGGCGGGTCTTTGTCAATCATGAGCCGGTTTATCTGGCAAAGACGCAGATTGTGCCTGAATCTGATTTGGTAGAAGTGAATGGGAAACAGGTGGAATATCAAAAATACCGATATTTCATGCTTCACAAGCCAAAAGGCGTCATCAGTGCGACAGAGGGTAGGGACTATCCAACGGTACTTTCGTTGGTGCCGCCTGAACGATTCCGAAAAGGATTATTTCCGGTTGGACGGTTGGATGTGGACACAACGGGACTTCTGTTACTGACAGACGACGGCGCTTTTGCTCACCGTATTATCTCGCCCAAACATCGATGCCAAAAAATCTATTTGGCGACGTTGGAACGGCCGATATCAGAGGAGGAGCTTGTGCCGCTGCGAAATGGGGTGAGCTTGGCTGATGGAACTGAATGCCTTCCGGCGGAAGTGTCCATAATTCATGATGGCGCCAATCCGGTGATTCGGATTGTTTTGTGCGAAGGGAAATATCACCAGGTCAAGCGGATGGTTGCAGCTATTTCTCATCGAGTTGTCCAACTGCACCGGATACAAATTGGACGTTTGGCGTTGCCGAAGGATTTGAAAGAGGGAGAATGTCGAGAGCTTAGCATTTTGGAAAAAGAACAATTATTTGGATAAAATATGCGCTGTGATTACAATGAGTTGATGTGAAATGAACAATTTCAATGGGCTTTATCAATGAATCACCCCAGTCTCAAATCATGACGGGAATTCGTCACGATTCAATCGGATGAATTTGCCGCTTTCCTATGCAATCATATGAAACGGCGTATATACTGGTTTCTAAAACTTACGGAGGAATACAAATGTCTTTATTGTTAAACGTTCCTTATGCGGAAAAAGATGTAGCTAAGGCATTAGGTGCAAGATGGAATCCTGGATTGAAGAAATGGTATGTTGCAAATAAAAAAGAGTATTATAAATTTAGAAAGTGGTATAAAAACCAAAATACCAGCTTGATTTTATTGGATCACTTTTATATTATAATCAGTGAGCAACGTTGTTTAGAATGTCAAAATTTAACTCCCATGATTTCGTTGGCTTCCGATTCCTACATAATGATTGAAAAGAAACGTTTTCAGATGGTTGAAAAAGATATCAATTTTATTCAGGATCCAAACGACCTCCCTGAACCTCTTGAAAAATACCTGAAAGAGAACCACAAGTTTTATTACGATCATCCAAAAACTTCGCGTACAAATTACTTTGGGAATCATTGCCATACTTGCGGAATGTTACAGCAAAAGTTCTCCATTTACTCTCAATTAGACAGTCCATTTATGATAGATTCTGTTCCAAAAGCAGAGAGCCTTAATGTTTTAAAAATCAAGTTGCAATTTGATTTGGAAATGAGTGGTACCGTTATATGGAGCTCCTGCGACCACTTGATCAGAGAGCACGCTAAAATATCAAACTTTAATTTGGATTTGTAACCGTAATCATTCACAAACCATAAAAATCAGCACAATCACAAACATCGTTTGTGATTGTGCTGTTGTGTTATACAGAAACTTTTGTATATTTGCGGTTCCGGGATAAGACTTGAGGTTAGAGAGACGTGTGTTTGTCGATGGAAAGCCTGGCTAATTCTTTTCTGGCTTCCTGAAGCAGGGAGATTTTTTCATTGGGAATGGTTTCTTCCATGACAAGATCTAGAAGATGTTCAAGCAGGCGCCCTAATTCCCTTCCGGGTGGGAAGCCGATCGTCATCAAGTCGTTCCCGTTGACTGCGAGCTGCTTGGTAGAATAGCAGATTGACTGTGAAGTAAACTGATGTAGTTTGTTGATTGCTTCCTCCCACGCAGAGACAGAGGATGCTGACGGAGCAGGGGAATCAGCGACAGCAAGACAGTGACGAAACAGGAGCAGCTGTTTTGTTGGTTCCTGTCCGAAACGGCGCAGCCAGAATAGGAGCTCTTGTTTATTGGAGGGACATGGGAGGTGGAGCGCCGACAGAAAAAACAGAACTTGCTTTTGTAGAGAGCGGCTGGCTTTCAGACGGTTTAAAACGGGAAGGACGCGCGCCGATACCGAACGGTTTGCTAC
>CAKRVU010000158.1 GCA_934408835.1 uncultured Oscillospiraceae bacterium
TTGCCGAGCTTTTTGTCCTGCTCTCGCGGAACTTGTTTATTATATCATCTCCTTCCCCTCTTGTCAATACCTTTTTTGAAAAAATGTAATTTATTTTTTTACGCTGTCTTTCATTATCAATTTATTCATGCTATAATAGAAAAAGAAACTTCGATACACGTCACCAACACATTTGCAAATATAATGCATATATAATGTAGGAGGTTATCATGACAAAACAATTTTCCCTTGAAACCAAATCGGAAGAATTTCACCCCATCACCCATATAGTATCCTCGGCTGTAACTGAATCAGGCTGTCAGAACGGAATCTGCATCGTTTATTCCCCTCATACCACTGCCGGAATTACCATCAATGAAAATGCAGACCCGGATGTTGTCCTTGATCTTCTTTTTGCTTTGAAGAAAACTTTTCCCGATCGAAAAGAGTTCCGGCATTTGGAGGGAAACTCAGCAGCTCATTTAAAAACTAGCTGCATTGGCAACAGCGTTGTCGTTCCCATCCAAAACGGAAGCCTCCTTCTGGGTCGATGGCAGGGAATTTACTTCTGCGAATTTGACGGTCCAAGACATCGAAATTTCACAGTAACGGTTATCAATGGATAAAACTTCCGCAACAGGCAGGAATTCACACTTGTCTTTTCAAATAGAGCATGCTATAATGTAGGAAAAGAAAAATGATTCTTTTACATTCATAATCATATAGTATTTTTGGTTATCATTTAATGAATGTTTCACGATTCTATTGATGTTGCTATCTCTGTCAGGATAGCCTCTTTCGAAATCATTATTGTTATGGTTTGAAAATATACCGTTTTAGTATCATTTCGTCAAAGGATTTAGATCAGTTCGGAGGGACTATGAAAACAATCTATCGCGTCGGACTTGACGTTGGCTCAACTACAATTAAATGTGTGGTATTGGAAGGGAACACTGTCCGATATCAATCATACGAAAGACATCGCGCGCAGGTGCGGGAAAAAGCAACAGAGCTTTTACAATATATAGAAGAAAATATTGTCCACGGGGAGGAAGTGTTCCTTTCAGTCACCGGCTCGTCCGGTCTTGGTCTTTCACAGGAAAACAACATTCCGTTTGTACAGGAAGTTTACGCAACACAATTAGCCATCAAGCAATACTATCCCAACGTTGACGTAGTCATCGAGCTGGGTGGCGAGGACGCAAAAATTCTATTCTTATCCGGGGTCTTAGAAGTTCGAATGAACGGAAGCTGCGCCGGCGGAACCGGATCGTTCATTGATCAAATGGCAACATTGTTGGGAGTCGACTTAGATGAATTTGATAAACTTTCTTTGTCTTATCAAAAATTATACACAATCGCCTCACGCTGCGGCGTTTTTGCTAAATCTGACATTCAACCGCTGATCAACCAAGGGGCGCAGAAAAACGACCTTGCCGCCAGTATCTTTCAAGCAGTTGTCAACCAAACCATCAGCGGATTAGCTCAAGGGAAAGAGATTGCCGGAACAGTCGCATTTTTAGGAGGTCCTCTCACCTTCTTCCAAGGTCTGCGCGCTCGCTTTGTGGAAACGCTGGGACTCAAACCGGATACCGCCGTTTTTCCGGAGAACGGACAATATTTTATCGCACTCGGCGCTGCGCTTTATGCCGGCAATGCAACCAACCCTTGTAAGCTTTCAACCGTCCTCTCCTCCCTATCCAAACAACAAAAAAAGAAGATTACAACCACTATTCCACCTCTGTTTGAGAACGAACAGGAATATAATGATTTTTTGAAGCGACAGAATCAAACGCCGGTCGCTTTCCGAAATCTGTCCGACTATCAAGGAGAAGCCTATCTGGGTATTGACGCCGGATCTACCACAACAAAGATCGTTCTAATTACTCCAGAAGGTGAAATACTCTATCAAAAATATATTTCCAACAGCGGTGACGCCATTCCGATTGTCCGTAATGCCCTGACAGAAATTTACCAGATGATCGAAAACGGCGGCAACAAAGTTACCATTTGCGGAAGCGCCTCCACAGGGTACGGCGAAGAGCTAATGCAGCACGCCTTTTCTCTCGACTTTGGTTTGGTAGAAACGGTGGCGCATTTTACTGCGGCGCGCTATTTTATGCCTTCTGTTGACTTTATCATTGATATCGGCGGTCAGGATATGAAATGCTTTAAGCTCAAAAATAACGCCGTTGATTCTATCATGCTCAACGAGGCTTGTTCCTCCGGATGTGGTTCCTTTTTAGAAACTTTCGCCACCGCTATGGGCTATACAGTGGATGAATTTGCAAAAGAAGGATTGTTTGCCAAGCATCCGGTTGACCTCGGTTCCCGCTGTACCGTCTTCATGAACTCTTCTGTAAAACAAGCGCAAAAGGATGGCGCCACCATTGCGGATATCTCTGCCGGTCTCTCCATCAGTATTGTCAAGAACGCCGTTTACAAAGTGATTCGTGCCCATTCGCCAAAGGAACTGGGGCAAAATATTGTTGTACAAGGCGGCACCTTTCTCAACGACGCTGTATTACGAGCGTTTGAAAAAGAACTCGGCGTCAATGTCATTCGCACTCCTGTTTCTGGTTTGATGGGCGCCTACGGCTGCGCGCTGTATGCAATGCACAATCGTCCGGCTCACTCCTCCACCATTACTCAAAATAAATTGCAAAACTTTGTACACACAGTGACCACAGCAACCTGTAAGCATTGTGAAAATCATTGCCGGCTCACCATCAACCGCTTTGCAGACGGCAAAAACTACATCTCCGGCAACAAATGCGACCGCTATACCGGAAAACAGACCTCTCAAACCGAATACAACTTGATGGCATATCGATACCACTATCTCACCCATCTGCCTGCCACTCATCCTACTCGAGGCAAAATCGGCATTCCGCTGGTATTAAATATGTATGAAAACCTTCCCTTCTGGCATGCGTTTTTTGATACATTGGGATTTGAGGTTGTTCTTTCCCCACGTTCCAGCCGTAAACTGTATGCCAAAGGGCAGCATACCATACCGTCGGATACCGTCTGTTATCCCGCAAAACTGGTACATGGTCACATTGAAGCACTATTAGAACAGGACGTTGACGCCATATTTTATCCTTGTATGTCCTATAATTTTGATGAAGGAATCAGCGATAATCATTATAATTGCCCCGTGGTTGCCTATTATCCGGAAGTGATTGAAGCCAATGTACCCGCCATTTCCTCACGTACATTTATAATGGACTACCTGGGAATTGACCGCAAAAAGGACTTCTTCCAAAAGGCATATACCGTATTTTCGAACTATTTTCCAGTTACAAAGCAAGAAATCAAACAGGCTTGTCAGGCAGCCTACCAAGCATATGGGGACTATCATACGGCAATCCGCCGGTACGCCGAAAAGGCAATGACCTACGCACAGGTCGAAGATCGCCCAATTATTGTTCTTGCCGGTCGTCCCTACCATATTGACCCGGAAATTAATCATGGTATCGACCGATTGA
>CAKRVU010000159.1 GCA_934408835.1 uncultured Oscillospiraceae bacterium
GTTTCAAAACAGTCGCGAGAATTACTCGAGGAAACTCGTAAGGACGCAGAAGTCATTTTGGAAACCGCACAACGCCAGGCGCAGACAATGATTGACGAGGCGGATTGCACGGCAAAGAAACTGTTAAATCAGGCGGTTGATTCTATGTTGCCGAAAGCCGATTTTCCCAGCAAAGAAACGGAAGAAGCGCAAAAACAGGTTGTTTTTCGCCTGGAACAGTTACAACAGAGCATTGAAAAAGAAATGCGTCAGACGGTCAATCAGTTGGACAATACCGGTGTTTCTGTGAAAAAAGCAAAAGGGAACTCAGAGGGAGTAAAAGTATCGGTAACGTCAATGGGGGATGATAGCTCCAGACGCTATAAAAACGCCTTAAAAAACTATTTTAAGAGGGAAAAGGAATGAACGAGTACCGGTTAACAGTAGAAGAACTTCCGGTCAAGATCTCTGTACTCAGAGCCGGGGATCGGGTGTGTTTGTCCGGAGAGGTATACACAGCGCGTGACGCGGCGCATAAACGGTTACAACAATTGTTGCAGGAAGGAAAACCGTTGCCGTTTCCTTTGA
This sequence comes from uncultured Oscillospiraceae bacterium, assembly GCA_934408835.1. Lineage (GTDB taxonomy): Bacteria > Bacillota > Clostridia > Oscillospirales > Ruminococcaceae > CAKRVU01. Next base: position 568 of record CAKRVU010000159.1, read on the forward strand.
ACAACGCAGTCATTTACTATGCCGGTCCAACTCCGTCCAACGGTTTGCGTCCGGTCGGCGCTTGCGGACCGACTACCTCATCCAGAATGGATCCTTATACGCCTTTGCTTCTGACGCATGGACTTATCGCTATGATAGGTAAAGGGGAACGTTCTGAAAAGGTAATTGAGGCAATTGTCAAGCGCGGCGCTGTCTATTTTTGTGCAGTGGGAGGCGCTGGGGCGCTTGCAAGCCAAAGAATTATTGGATGCGAAGTGATTGCCTTTGAGGAACTTGGTTGCGAATCGGTCAAGCGCCTGCGTTTTGAACAGTTTCCGTTAACGGTAGGAATTGATTCGAATGGAGGTTGTGTATTTGCAAATACAAATATTGGAGGCAATGATCATTGAAACAAGATTTGTTAGAGCTTTTGCGGGAAAAGATACCGAGTTTTTCAAAAGGACAGCGCAAGATCGCCTGCTATTTACTGGAGCACTACGATAAGGCGGCTTTTTACACGGCCTTCCGTTTGGGGAAAGAGGTCGGCGTAAGCGAGTCCACTGTGGTAAGATTTGCCGCAGAGCTTGGATTTGCCGGTTATCCGCAGCTGCAAAGCGCACTGTATGAGCAGATGCAAACTCATTTGACTACAGTACAGCGAATGCAGGTGGCGGAAGGACAGCTGGGGGAGAGCGTCCTGTTTCAGGTTTTACAGTTGGATATCGATAAGATTCGTTCTACTTTGTCTGAACTTTCAGAGGAGGATTTTACCAAGGCGGTTGACAGAATTGTGGCGGCGCGGAAAATCTATATTATGGGAACTCGAAGCGCGGCTCCTCTTGCCAGCTTTTTGTATTACTATTTTAATCTAATGCTTGAACAGGTTCATTTAGTGGATACAACCAGCAGCAGCGAAATGTTTGAACAGCTTTTGCGAATCAATCAGGACGATTTATTGATTGGAATCAGTTTTCCGCGATACTCCAAACATACTGTCCAAGCGTTTCGTTACGCCAAACAGAGCGGTGCCGGAATCATAGGAATTACCGACAGCGAGAAATCCCCTCTTGCAGGGGACGCTGAAGTGTTGTTGTTGGCAAAAAGTGAAATGGTTTCTTTTTTGGATAGTCTGGTTGCTCCGATGAGCTTGCTGAATGCTTTGATCGTGTCTGTTGGTCTTCGGAAGCGGGTGGAGATTTTGGACACCTTCTGCCGATTAGAACAAATTTGGGAAGAATACGGCGTCTACGCTTCCGTGGAAGGAGGCAATGCGAAATGAGTCAAAGAAGTCTTGCAGTCATAGGGGGAGGCGCAGCGGGATTGCTTGCCGCTGGATTGGCCGCAAACGGCGGCTGCCGCGTCACCCTTTTTGAGCCAAACCGACAGCTGGGAAGGAAGCTTCGAATTACCGGAAAAGGTCGCTGTAATCTTACAAATGCCTGTGATATGCCGGATTTTTTGGAGAAAATCCCGCACGGCAATCGGTTTTTATATAGTGCAATATCGCGTTTTACACCGTATGACGTCATTGATTTTTTTGAATCTCGCGGCGTTCGTCTGAAGATTGAACGTGGGAACCGGGTATTTCCGCAGTCAGATCAAGCAAACGAAGTGGTGCAGGCTTTGATTGATGATTGCCGGCGCGGCGATGTAACGATACGCCGTATGCGGGTGAAAGAGCTTTTATTGGAAAAGGATAGGGTAGCGGGGGTATCTACCGACAAGAAACAGTTTGTGTTTGATCGTGTTCTGATAGCCACTGGCGGTTGTTCTTATCCGGGAACCGGCTCCACAGGGGATGGTTATCATTTTGCCAAACAAGCGGGACATACCGTTTCGCCGCTGCGCCCGTCGCTTGTGCCGCTGATTACCAAAGAGAAATGGCCTACCCGGGTGCAGGGGCTTTCTTTGCGCAATGTGCGATTGACTGTAATGGATACAGATCATGATAAGCGCGTGTATTCTCAACAGGGCGAAGCTCTTTTTACTCATTTTGGAGTGTCGGGACCGCTTGTGTTACAGGCAAGCGCCTTGATGGATGATATGAGACCGGGGCGTTATCAATTACAGTTTGATTTAAAACCCGCGTTAACCGAAGAAATGCTTGAGCAGCGAATTTTGCGGGAATGGAGTCAAGCCAGTGGGAAAACAACAGGAAACTTGATGCGCACTCTTTTGCCGAGCAAATTAATCCTTCCGGTTTGTCAGTTGGCAAAAATACCGATTGGTCAGCTCGGCAGCCAAATGACCAAGCTGCAAAGAAAACAGCTGGTCACTGTTTTAAAGCGGTTGCCCCTTACTGTGGAGGGATTTAAATCATGGGAAGAGGCAATTATTACTTCCGGAGGCGTCTCTTTGCGGGAGATAAATCCCAAAACGATGGAATCCAAACGAAAAAAAGGTCTTTATTTTGCCGGAGAAATTTTGGATATTGATGGATATACCGGCGGTTTTAATTTGCAGATTGCGTGGGCAACGGCTGCCGCCGCTGCCAGAGCCATTTGTGAAGACCATAAAATTTAGAGGAGGAAAAACGATAATGAAAGTAGCGATTGATGGACCGGCCGGAGCCGGTAAGAGCACCATTGCACGAAAGGTTGCAAAACAGCTTGGGTTTATTTATGTTGATACAGGAATGCTGTATCGTGCGGTGGGACTGACAGTTCTTCGTCATGGCGTATCGTTGCAGGACGCTGACGGAATTGTACAGTTGTTGCCAAAGATTTCAATTGCCCTGATATTTCAAGATGGTGAACAGAGGACGATGTTGGGGGATGAGGATGTGACCGAAAAGCTTTGGACTCCAGAAGTATCCATGGCGGCTTCCACGGTGTCGGTGCTTCCTCAAGTTCGGAAATTTTTGCTGGATCTTCAGCGGGGATTGGCGGAGGAACAGTCGGTTATCATGGAC
>CAKRVU010000160.1 GCA_934408835.1 uncultured Oscillospiraceae bacterium
GAGCCGCCCTGTGCGACCGTCTGCGCAGCCATCATGTGCGCCGCGCCGCCGCATCCCAGCAGGAGCACCCGTTCCCGCAGCGTATGAGGCAGCAGCTCCATCGTCCGCAAAAACCCTACGACATCGGTATTATACCCGGTGAGGGAGCCGTCCGGTTCCCGTTTGACGGTGTTGACAGAGCCGCATTGCCTGGCCGACAGCGCATGCCGCTGCACCTTCCGGTAAACCAAAAGCTTGTGAGGGAGGGTGACGTTAAATCCGTCCAGACGGGACAGTTCCGCCCAATCCTGTTCCAGCCGGTTTGGCGGCAATTCGAGCATATGATATGCCGCGGAAGGATCCCCCGAAAGGGCGAACAGCCTTTCATGCAGCTCTTTTGAGAAACTATGACCCAAGGGGTATCCGATCAGACCGAATTGACGCGCCATGTTACAGTTCCTCTTTGGTCAGCAATTTTTCTTCTGCGGCGGCTAACGTTGCGCTATTTTCCACATTGCAGGCAACTGCGCCGCGAAGGGTTTTGCGAACCATGCCGGTTACTGCTTTTCCGGGACCCAGCTCAACGAACGCGGTGTATCCGTCCTCCTGGAGGGAATGAAGTTCCTTAGTAAAGAGCACCGGCGATGTCATATGACGGCAGAGCAGCTCAGACCAGCAGGCGTTCGGTTCGAAGCGGTTTCCGGTCAGGTTGCTGTAGATGGGTATGGCGGGTTTGGAAAAGGGGATGGAGGAAAGAGCGTCGGCAAGCTCTGCGGCTGCCGGCTCCATCAGTTTGGAGTGAAACGCGGCGGATACCTTGAGCCGAACGACCCGTTTTGCCTCTTTTTCAAAGACTGAGACAGCCTGTTCCATTGCCTTTTCTTCTCCGGCGATCACCGTTTGCAGCGGGCTGTTATAATTGACCGGCAGCAGGTATCCCGGTATTTCGCGGCAAATTTCCTCAATTCGTTCGGGAGAAAGACCGATGATGGCGGTCATCTGTCCCGGTGCCTCTTCGGCAGCCTTTTGCATTGCGCGGGCGCGGGCGCGGATGACGCGAAAACCGTCCTGCAAGGAGAGAACGCCGGCAAGACAAAGAGCCGAATACTCTCCGAGGGAATGTCCGCCCACTGCTTGCGGCAGGATTCCGCGTTCTTTTGCCGCCGCTGCTGCTGCGAGCGAAACAGCCATGACGCTCGGCTGCGCGTATTCAGTTTTGGCAAGCTCCTGTTCAGAAGAGGAGGCGCATACCGTTTGCAAATCGAAGCCCAGCGTTTCGGAGGCAATTTGGAAAACCTCCCGCGCGGCGGCGCTTTCTTCCCAAAGCTCCTTTCCCATTCCGGGATATTGGGACCCTTGTCCCGAACATAAAAATACTGTTTTCATCCGTTTCTCCTTTCCGGCGTGTTACCGTTCCCTGATGAATTATTTGTTAACATACCGCTATCTGTTTGAAAAAAACAGCAATTCGATATTGACAAATCAAGCGTCTGATAATATTATGAAAGATAATAGTGTAAAAGCTTGAGACTGTTTTTCGGTGCAGCGCCTAAAAAACAGCCAATGAAAATTTTATCATAAAACAGTAGTCAATTGCAAGAGCTTCTTTATGAATTTTACCGCAATTGCAAAACAAAAAGCGGGAGGCACAGCTTGACAGGAATCAAAATCATAGGAACAGGTTGCTATCTGCCGGAGCGGATTGTAACCAATAAAGACTTTGAAAAAATTGTGGACACCTCGGATGAATGGATCCGGAAGCGGACGGGAATCGGGAAACGGCACCTTTCCGATGGGGAATATACCTGGCAGATGGGGTTGAAGGCGGCGAAAATGGCGCTTGACGACGCAGGCGTTTCGCCTGAAACCATTGACATGATCATTGTGACCACCGTATCCGCCGACTTTGCTTATCCTTCTATGTCCAATGTGATTCAGGGAAAGCTCGGGGCGGTGAACGCTTTTGGAATCGACATTTCCTGCGCGTGCGCAGGCTTTGTTTACGGTCTTGACATGGCGCAGCGGTACCTTGCTGTCGGGGAAGATGTGCAGACCGTTTTAATCATCAGTCCGGAAAATGTCACCAAAACGGTTGACTATACCGACCGCTCCACCTGCGTCTTGTTCGGCGATGGGGCCGGTGCGGTCGTTGTCACCAAAGGGAAACACAGACTCTTTTCCTATCTGGGCACCGATGGCACTGGTGCGGAGCTTATCTATTCCCACCACAGACCGCCCTCCAATTATTTTGCCGACTCCGAACGCGCGAAAGAATATCAAAGTGAATTTCCAAACGGGAACGGACATTGGATGCATATGGAAGGGCGCGAGGTTTATAAATTTGCCGTTGTTAAAATGCCGTATGCTGTGGAACAAGCCTGCTTGCGGGCGGGCGTTACACCACAGGATCTCGCTTGGGTCATTCCGCATCAGGCAAACATCCGTATCATTCAGACGGCGGCTAAAAATTTGGGGCTGCCTATGGAAAAAATGTATCTTAACATTGAAGAAATCGGAAATATTTCGAGCGCTTGTATTCCGGTTTGCCTCCATCAGCTGCGCAAAAGCGGGCACCTGCATGAGGGGGATAAAATTGCGATTGTGGGGTTTGGCGCCGGTCTAACCTACGGTGCCGCCGTAATTACCATCGAGGAATAAAAAAGCGCGGACGAAAAAGCGCTCCCGATTCGGATGATCGGAAGCCGGGTAGCGTTTGAAGAGAAAGGGAGAACCGTAATGAAAACAAAAATTACAAAATTGCTTGGGATTCAATATCCTATTTTACAGGGCGGCATGGCATGGGTGTCTGAATCGACCCTTGCGGCGGCAGTCTCAAACGGCGGCGGCGTTGGTCTCATTGCCGGCGGCAACGCCGAAGCGGATATCATCCGGAAGGAGATTTTACGGGCGCGGGAACTGACGGACAAGCCTTTTGGCGTAAACATTATGCTGATGAGCCCTCACACCGAGGACTTGATTCAGCTGGTTTGTGAGGAGAAGGTCGCGGTAGTTACCACCGGCGCGGGAAATCCGGGGAAATATATCGATCGTTTGCACGAGGCTGGGATTAAGGTGATTCCGGTTGTTCCCAGCGTTGCGCTTGCTAAGAGAATGGAGCGCGTTGGGGCGGACGCAGTCATTGCCGAAGGAACGGAGTCGGGAGGGCATATCGGCGAGACCTCTACGATGGCTTTGACGCCGCAGGTAGTGGACGCTCTTTCTATCCCCGTGATTGCCGCGGGCGGAATTGCCGATGGGCGCGGAATTGCCGCCGCGTTCCTCCTGGGCGCGGAAGGGGTGCAGTTGGGAACCCGTTTCTTGGCGTGCGAAGAATGCCGGATACACGAGCATTATAAAGAGATGGTGCTGCGCGCAAAGGATACTGACAGCACCGTCACAGGGCGAAACGCAGGACGACCGGTGCGGCAGCTGCGCAACCGGTTCACCAAAGAAGTGCTCGCTTTAGAACGCA
>CAKRVU010000161.1 GCA_934408835.1 uncultured Oscillospiraceae bacterium
CCTTCAAACTGCGTACCGGAGAGGAAATCGATCAGGGTAAACTGATAGAACAACTGCTCACCGGCGGCTATATCCGGCGCGAACAGGTGGAAGGATCCGGTCAGTTCTCGTCGCGCGGCGGGATTGTCGACGTTTTTCCCATCTCCTCCTCTTACCCGGTGCGAATAGAATTTTGGGGAGACGAAATTGATACGCTGTCTCTGTTTGATCCGGAAAGTCAACGTCGAACGGACTTCGTTGAGCAAATTGAAATCAATCCTGCTTCAGAAGCCTTGATAAAGAATGAAGTATTAAAGGAACGAATTCAAATTTATCGGAAAGAACGAGAACATCAGCTGTCACAACAAGCAATAGACGGATTGTTGCGGGATGAAGAACGGCTGTCCTCAGGCAGCATTTCCAACTATGACAAATATGTTTCTCTCATCTATGAAGAAGCTGCAACTTTATTTGACTATCTTCCTAACAGCCTGCTGTTTGTCAGCGAAAACGCGGCAGTCAGAGAGGCAGGCTATGAGGCGGATCGACAGTGGGAGAGAGATCTGTCCCTGCTAATCGAAGAAGGGGAGCTGACAACCGATTTGAAAGGGATACGCCTCCCGTTTTCAGAACTTTGGAATCAGGTAATCGGGCGCGGCGTACTGTTGGAAAGCTTTCTGCGGGAGGTTCCGACTGCTTCCTTTCTGCATGTGATAACGATCAATAGCGTGTCCCTCTCCTGCTGGAACGGAGAATTTGAGGTTCTGCGGGAGCAGTTGGCGGAGTACCGCCAAACGGGAACAACCGTTTTGATTCTTTCGGGAACGCAACAGGCGACCAACTCGCTCCTTTCCGATTTGCAAGAAGATGGAATTTCTGTTGCGGAGGGCAGAATGAATACCCACCCTGCGCCGGGCGGTGTTTACCTGATTCCCGGAAGCTTATCCGCGGGAATGGAATACCCGCAGTTTTCTTTCGCTGTAATTACCCGCGCACCGCAGTCAAAAGGCACCCGCAAGCGCCCCCGGAAAAAAAGGGGGACAACAATCAAAAGCCTAAGCGACCTGCATCAGGGAGACCTTGTGGTGCATGTCTCACACGGCGTCGGAAAGTTTGACGGCATCGTCAAGCTGGACGCGCAGGGAATAGAGAAGGATTATATTAAAATTATGTATGCCGGAAAGGACGTTCTCTATGTCCCGGTCACCCAACTGGATTTGGTATCCCGGTATATCGGAAACCAGTCGGATCGAGTCAGACTCAATAAACTGGGCGGCAGCGAATGGAAAAAGACAAGGCTGCGGGCAAAAAAAGCTGTAACTGAAATGGCGCAGGAATTGATTCGACTGTACGCAGAACGCGAAAAAACAGAGGGATTTTCCTTTTCGCCTGATAACGACTGGCAGCGAAATTTTGAAGAACAGTTCCCTTATGAAGAAACAGAAGATCAGCTTGCAGCAACAGAGGAGATCAAAAAGGACATGGAAAGCTCCCGACCGATGGATCGACTCCTCTGCGGAGACGTAGGCTACGGAAAAACAGAGGTGGCGCTCCGGGCGGCATTCAAATGCGTCCTGGACGGAAAGCAATGTGTTTTTTTGTGTCCTACCACCATTTTAGCGTGGCAGCATTATCAAAATATCCTCTCCAGACTGGGCGACTTTCCCGTGGAAACAGCGCTCCTGTCCCGTTTCCGAAGCACCAAAGAGCAGCAAAAGGTATTAACGCAGCTGAAAAAAGGTCAAATCGACCTCCTGGTGGGAACCCATCGGATTGTTCAAAACGATGTCTGCTTCCATGATTTGGGTCTGGCAATTATTGATGAAGAGCAGCGATTTGGCGTGAAACAGAAAGAACGGTTTAAAGAGCTGTTTCGCGGTGTGGATATGCTGACCCTATCGGCAACCCCCATACCGCGAACATTAAATATGGCAATGTCAGGCATCCGGGATATGTCTATTTTAGAGCAGCCTCCAAAAAATCGCCTGCCTGTCCAAACCTGCGTGATGGAATATCATCCGTCCGTCATAGCGGAAGCAATCCGCCGAGAATTAAATAGAGGCGGTCAGGTCTTTTATCTGCACAATTGGATTGACTCGATCGGTCAGACAGCTCAACGGGTAAAAGAGCTTGTGCCCGAAGCGCGAATCGGCGTGGCGCACGGTCGCATGCAAGAATCAGAGCTTTCAAATATCTGGCGTCAACTGTTAGATCATGAGCTAGATCTTTTGGTCTGCACAACCATCATTGAAACAGGAATCGATCTTTCCAATTGCAACACGCTGATTGTGGAACATGCAGACCGGATCGGTCTTTCCCAATTATATCAACTGCGCGGACGCGTTGGACGTTCTAACAGGCGAGCATACGCATATTTTACCTTCCGCGCCGGTAAAATTCTCTCGGAAACCGCTTTAAAACGGCTCTCCGCCATCCGAGAATTTACTCGATTCGGATCAGGCTTTCAAATCGCCATGCGCGATCTGGAAATCCGTGGCGCCGGAAACCTATTGGGTCAGAGTCAGCACGGTCATATGGAGGCAATCGGCTACGATATGTATCTAAGACTTCTGTCCGACGCTGTGAAGGAAGAAAAAGGCGAAACGCCCGCACCTTCCTTTGAAGATTGTGTGATTGATATTCCCCTTTCGGCGCATATTCCCGAAAAGTATATTGAAAATCTCTCTCAGCGACTGGAAATTTATCAAAAAATTGCCGCTTTGCGAACGGAAGAAGACCGTCTGGATTTGACAGACGAGCTAATCGATCGATTTGGAGAACCGCCCGCGCCCGTATTGGGACTGATGGACATTTCCCTCCTTCGAGTTGCCTCCATCTCAATGGGATTTACCGAAATTTTAGAACAAGCAGGCGAACTTCGCTTTTACCTCAAAACGCTCGAAACAGAGCGCCTCACGGGACTCATAGATCTCTTCGGAAATCGTGTGCGACTGAACGCCGGCGAAAAACCTTACGCCGCCATCCGCCTGTCGGGTGAACAGCCACTGGACGTTTTAAAGAAACTATTGCAAACAAAAAAATAAAAACCTTTTGACAACTAAGGAATTGTTTGAAAAAACTCTGGACAAACGGCGAAATCTGGTATATAATAAAAATACTTTGATTTTTTGGAGGTTTTGGTATGATGTTCGCAAAACGAATCCTTGCCATTTTTGTATCAACCGCCTGCGCCGCTACCTTCCTTGCCGGCTGCAGCGACGACAGTTGGGCGGCAAAAACGGACGATACAACAGTGCCGGCCGGTCAGTATATTTATTATATTTTGAAGGAGACGATGGACGCAGAGCAAAAGCTAGACGCCACCCCATCTACCTCGGACTCAGACTTTTTTAAACTGACCATCGAAGATCAGTCGGCGGAAAACTGGATTCAGTCTCACGCGCAAAAAGACATGAAAAATGCAGTAGGCGCAGAG
>CAKRVU010000162.1 GCA_934408835.1 uncultured Oscillospiraceae bacterium
GGATAATGCAGAAAAACAATTGGTGTTTGTCGAGCAGCTTGTATGGAAAGCTCCAGACGACCAGCCTCGCGCAATAGTATCTTTTGATCTGCCGGTTCACCCGGTTCATTCATCCAACCTCGTGTACCACAAATGGAAACATTGTTATAATCATAAGAATTATTGAATAAAAACCGTAAAGTGGAGAAACCGCATTCCTCAAAAAATAAATCAATTTTCCGCTTTGTCGTAAAATAATAATCATGATTTCCTTTTAATAAGATCTTCTGACCTGGTAGAGCGTCTAAATAAGCAAAATCCGGCTTTGCCTGTTGTAAATTCATTCCCCAGGAAATATCACCGCCAATCACGACGGTATCTTCTGGTTTTACGACAGACATCCAGTTTTCTGTTAACCGTTCAATATGCCCGTTCCATCCGTCAAAAATATCCATTGGTTTTTTTACGCCAAATGAAAGGTGTAAGTCTGCAATTGTATATAAACTCATCCGTTTCCTCTTTTATATTTTAAATTTATATTTTAAGTTCTTGAAAAAGATATTGTTCCATTTCCGAAATCGGTATCACATCCAAAAACCGTTCCGGCAAATGTTGTAAAGCTAAAATGGAAGGCGGTGGAATCGTTCCGCTGATAGCAGAAAGTTGTTTTATAGCCTCAAATTCATTATTAGGTCTCTCCATACCCAAAGCGGAAAGAACTGTAGCAGGAAATTTGAAGGGGCTGGCTGTAGATACGATGATGTTTTTTGTTTTATCTCCTATTTGCGTACGATATTGTTCCTCCACCGAAAGGGCGACTGCTGTATGCGGGTCGCAAAAATACCCTGTTGTTTGAAATAAATTTCGTATTGCAGCTGATGTTTCCTCTTCGTTGCAATAACCAGCAAAAAAGATATGAGACATTTTATTTACCAGTCTTTGCGGCAGGAGAAAGCGCCCTGTTTCTGCAAATTTTTGATAAAAATCGGTTATCTCCTCAGGATCCTCCTCCAAATGATATAAAAATCGTTCCAGATTGCTGGAAACCAAAATATCCATAGAGGGGGAGGAGGAGCGATAAAAAGGACGATTTCGGTCATAAACTCCTGTTTTTATAAAGTCGGTTAAAATATGATTGACGTTGGAAGCGCAGATGAGTCGTTGAATCGGAAGCCCCATTTGTTTGGCATAATAGGCGGCCAAAATGTTTCCAAAATTCCCTGTCGGAACAGTAACGTGAATCGGTTCCCCCAATGTAATTTCATCAGCTGCTAAAAGATCTGAGTATGCTGAAAAATAATAAACAATTTGAGGAAGGAGACGACCTAGGTTAATCGAATTTGCACTGGAAAAAACAAAGCCCGTTTCTCTTAATGTTCGACGTACCTTCCAGTCGGTAAATAACTGTTTTACAGCCGTCTGCGCTTGATCGAAATTTCCATTTACAGCAGTTACATGTACATTTTCTCCTGGTTGCGTCACCATTTGTTTGCGTTGTATCTCGCTCACGCCGCCTTCTGGATAAAAGACAAATAATTCAATCCCCGGTATCTTGGCGAAGCCGGACAAAGCCGCCTTGCCTGTATCGCCGGATGTTGCTGTTAAAATCACAATATTGGAATTAGAATGTATTTTTTTAGATGAGGTTGTCAACAAATGCGGAAGAAGCTGCAAAGCCAGATCTTTAAAAGCAGCAGTCGGGCCATGCCAAAGCTCTAATAAATATCGACCGTCTAATAGAGAGGTGAGGGGCGCTGGCATGTTTCCTTCAAACGAATTGCTGTATGCCTGTAAAATACAAGAATTCAATTCTTCATCGGTAAAATCTGTCAAAAACAGGGAGAGGATTCGATGGGCGCGCTGAATATAATTTAGATTGGCGAATTGCAACAGCTCTTGACTTGAGATCGTCGGTAGCTTTGCGGGGACAATGAGTCCTCCTTCTTCAGAAATTCCTTGTAAAATTGCTTCCGCTGCCGTCACTGTTTTTTCTGAGTCCCGCGTGCTGCAATAGTCCATCTGCGTTTTTCCTCCTAAAACAAATCCTGACGCCGAAAAAAGCTCTGTGCATTCTGAAACAGAATTTTTTCAGTCAGTTCCATCCCAAAATGGGATAAAAGTGTTTGGCGCAACGTGGGAATAGAGGTAATATCCATCAAATCCTCCGGCATTTCTGCCCCATCAAAATCGCTGCCAATTGCCAAAACATCTTCACAATGAAGCTGCAGAAAAAAATCTATGTGACGAATCAGTGCGTCAATCCCGCCATTTGAGGTTTCTCCCAAAAATTCTTTGTAAAAATTAAGACCAATGAGACCCCCTGCCTCGCGAATGACTTTGATTTGATCTGTTTTGAGATTTCGGCGGTGGGGACAAACGGAATATGCATTCGAATGGGTTGCAATAAACGGCTGAGCAGCCAATCGAGCAACATCCCAAAAGGATTCTTCATTTAAATGAGAAACATCAATTATCACATTTGATTGCTCCAATTTGAAAACGGCTTGACGACCGAATGTAGTCAGACCTCCTGTTGCGTCTGCGCCCGAAGCAATTTCATTTGCGCCGTTCCAACAAAGAGTTAGCATCCGAACTCCTGCCTGTTTTAAATCGTTAATGCGAGCTAGTTTTCCTCCTAAAACAGCGCCGCCTTCCACAGACAATATTGCATAGCACCCTTTTTGCTCTGTTTTTCCGCAATAGAGATGTAAATCTTCTAATGTTTCCAGTTGCCGGGTAAAATATTGGTACTGTTTTTGGAATAGGGAATAAGCATCTTCGTCACGATAGTCGTCGGGAATCCAAAAAGCAAAGGTTTGAACCCATGGTGATAGGGGAGTTCCCCTTTGCAGGTCAAGGGCAAGGGAATTTTTTTGAAGCGAAATATTTTGTTGCAGTGTCGCCTCATATACTGTATCACAATGAAGATCAAAAAAAGACATAACCTTCCTCCGGTTCAAAAGCATTTTCAATCAATTGTATCGAACAACTTTCCGGTCCTGTCTGATAAATTTCCATTACAGCAAATTGTGCGTTCCAGTCGCCTGAATGTTCCTGCAAGAAGCAGGACGCCGTTTGAATTATTTTTTTCTGTTTTGATATTGTGACTGCTTCGCAGGGACGATAGTTGCAGTTTTTATCCCGGAGCTTTACTTCCACAAATAGCAACGAGTCACCCTTTGTGACGATTAAATCAATTTCTCCGTAGTTTGAACGATAGTTGCGTGCAAGCACCGAATATCCTTTTTGTCGGAGATACGCATACGCCATCTTTTCTCCAAACTTGCCTCGGTATAGGGATAGAGATGGATTTTTTTGTTGGAATTTTTTTAAGAAACTTCTTCGATGTATTGGTGAAATTCCGTATTCCAATAATGTTTCATAATGTCGCTTGGTTCCATACCCCTTATGC
>CAKRVU010000163.1 GCA_934408835.1 uncultured Oscillospiraceae bacterium
CTTTTATTCGACAATTGCCAAAACGTCTGATTGTCTGAGAATGGTGTATTCTTCACCATCAATTTTGACTTCGGTTCCGGCGTATTTGGAAATCAGTACCTTGTCGCCTACTTTCAGCTCCATTGTAACCTCTTTTCCATCGACAACTCCGCCCGGACCAACAGCCACAACCTGCGCTACTTCCGGTTTTTCTTTTGCAGAGCCTGCAAGAATGATTCCACTCTTTGTGGTTTCCTCCGCTTCTTGCATCTGGATGACCACGCGATCAGCCAATGGTTTAATATTCATTTTCAGTTCCTCCCAGGGTATATTTTAGCACTCATAGCTTTCGAGTGCTAACCTGTTATTTATTGTACTGATTTTTCGCTGTAAAATCAAGAGAAAACAGGCAGAAAAATCATTTTTGTCAATTTGCACAATTTTTTCAAAAAATACCCAGATAAATTTCTGTTTTGCACTGACATTTTAACCTAATCTCTGCATAGAATATGTGGTACGATATGCAAAAGAAAAAGGAGAGAGAAAAATGGAACAGGAACAGCAAAAAAAATCGGCGTCGTCAAATCAGACGGAGCCGGAAGAAATGATCAGTCAATGGCGCGAGGTGCCGGGAGACGTGGACGATTTTATTTTTTCCATGCAAGAGCAACGAGTGAGCGAACGGTAAGTCAGTCCCCCTGGGACTGATTTTTTCTATAAGCAAGATAGCTCTGCAAAATCACGGTGGCGGCAGCCTGATCAATTAGCTGTTTTCGTTTTTGCCCGCGGCAGCCTGTTGCCTGCAAATAACCGTCCGCTTCCACCGTCGAACGCCGCTCATCCCACAATTCCACTGGAACAGATACAAATTTTTGAAGGAACCGCGCCAGCTTTTGGCACCGAACCGCCCGCGGTCCGCAGCTCCCATCCATATTGAGCGGACACCCCATCACAACAAGCTGCGCGCCCGTCTCATCAACCGCACAAGCCAACTTCCTAGTCAAAGCTTTATAATTGGTTTCCGTAATCACTCCAGCCGGAGAAACAACGGTTTCAAGAGGATCCGAAATTGCCAGACCGGTTCGGACGTCCCCGTAATCGACCGCCATAATTCGCATTACCAATCACCCTTTCGTCAAAGCAGATCGCTGTGAAACGGATAAATCCGTTATAACTTAGTTTTGCAGCGGTCGCGCGAAGATACTCCGTTCCGGATTCGAAGGCGTTTGCCTATCACCACGACTGCGTTTTATTATTTTTTTCTGCTCGTTCTGCGAATTTGCGCATGTGCGCTTTTAAGCTCCTGTAAACTTTTGGACAAACCGGCCTCCGAGGTCGAAATCAACTGTTCTACATATTCGCTCGTCATTTTTTTCAGTTCCAGCGACTGACTGTGAGCGCTTGTCAGCATCTGATTGGCTCGTTCCTGCGCCTGGCGGGTGATTTCATTCTCCGAAACAAGGCGCCGCGCCTTCTTTTGTGCTGCTGCAATAATCTGATCCGCTTCTTTGTGAGCGTCATCAATGATGTCTTTCCGATCGACAACGATCATCTTAGCCTGCTTGAGCTCCTTCGGTAGATTCAACCGAACATCGTTAATCAAATCCAGCACCTTATCAACTGGAACAACGCATTTCCCTCCCGTTAACGGCAGGTTCCATGCACCTTCAACCACGTCCTCCAAATTGTCCAAAATTTCATTGATTGTCATAGTGACCCCTCCTGAATGTATGTTCAATATCCTCTAAAATTTCCTGTGGAACCAGACCTCTGATCTCTCCGCCGAGTGAAGCGATTTCGCGAACCAAAGTCGAACTGAGATAACATTGATCACAATCGGTAGCAAGAAATACTGTTTCTGCAGCAGGATTCATTTTTTTGTTGGCCAGCGCCATTTGAAATTCATATTCAAAATCGGAAAATGCACGCAATCCTTTCACAATAGCGCAACCGCCGACTTTCCTGATATAATCGGCCAAAAGCCCGGAAGCCGCGTCAACGGAAACGTTAGGAAGCTCAGCAGTGCACCGCTCAATAAAAGAAAGGCGTGTTTCCGTTGAAAAAAAGGGCGTCTTCCCGGGATTGGCAAGAATCAAGACGATCACCTGATCAAAGAGTTCGGCAGCCCGCCGGATAACGGAAAGGTGCCCAAGTGTCAACGGATCAAAGCTGCCGGGACAAACGGCAATTTTCATTCGACTCCCTCCCCACGGTAAAGGTACAACTTGATTTTCCCGTATCGGTATTCTTTTCTCAGGGTCAGTCCCCCGAACGTTTGCGAAAGGGAACAGTCCGTCGTCGTTTCGCACAAAACGACTCCCCGCGGCGAAAGGAAGGGAGACAGCAGCGGCAATGTCTGCTCCAGCAATAAAGAGCGATAGGGCGGATCAAGCAATATGATATCAAACAGACAGCGGCAGCTTTTTAAATAGGAAAAACTGTCCATGGTCAGCAGAGTTGCCTTTTCCATCAACCCAGTCGCCCGTAAGTTTTCCCGCACCACCGACGCGGCTCGAGCGGAAGCGTCGACAAAAACGCAGCTCCCGGCTCCCCGAGAGAGCGCTTCAATTCCCAGCTGCCCAGAACCGGCAAACAGGTCAAGAACCGCAGCACCGGAAATTTCCCATTGAAGGATGGAAAAGACCGCCTCCTTGACGCGATCGGTCGTAGGACGAACCTCCCGCCCTTCCAACGATTTGAGTTTACGCCCGCGGGCTGTTCCCGTAATGACGCGCATGAAATAACCTCCTTGATTTCCTCACTGAAAAAGAGTGGATTTATGCGTATGATTGTGCACACTGACGGCAAGTCCCAAACAAAGGTAAGTGGAGAGTACGGAAGAACCGCCGGCGCTCAATAAAGGCAGTGTGATTCCAATCACTGGAAAGACGCAAAGCACCATTCCGATATTTATCACCGACTGAAAGAACAGAACGGCAAAAACGCCCACACAAATAAAATTCCCCAAAGCGTCCTCCGAATGCCTGGCATTTTGCAATAGCCGCATACAAAGCAGGACAATCCACAGAACAACGAGCAAACAGCCGACAAACCCGAACACCTGCCCAATATGAGCAAACATCATATCGTTGTATAACTCAGGTGTAGTGGTCAAAAGGTTGTCCGACGACAGCCCTTTCCCGAACACACCTCCAGAACCGAGCGTGATTCGTCCCTGATATTGCTGCAATCCATAGCCGCGCTTGGTCGCTTCCAAATCATATACCGCGGTAAACCGTTCTTTTAAATAAGAGGGCATCATCACGTTCCAAAAGAAGATCAGTCCCACAATGCCGACAGCAGCACCGCCCGCCATCACCTTCCAGTTAACACCTGCCACAAACAAGATACAGACAAAAATACACAGAAACACCAGCAT
>CAKRVU010000164.1 GCA_934408835.1 uncultured Oscillospiraceae bacterium
GCTTTCTTGTGAAGAGCTGATAACCAAATTTGGATTTTGTTTGGAGGATTTTGGTCAAAATACCATACTGGTGCGCGAAATCCCAATGATATTAGAGGCGAAAAATTGTCGCGAAGTTTTATTGGAGTTATTAAATAATCTTTCGGAACACAAGCAAGACGTATCCCCTGCGGCATTAGATCATATTTATCACACGATAGCCTGTAAGGCGGCAATCAAGGCAAATGACGAAAATCGCTCGGAAGAATTGGAAAAGCTCTTTTTTGAAGTGTTCTATCACGATAATATTCGGTATTGTCCACATGGTCGACCGGTGCTGTTATCCTATTCCAAAGAAAGGATTGAAAAGCAGTTTGGACGATAAACAGAGAAGAAATCAAAAAACACGTATTCTGGTTATTGCAGGACCGACGGCTTCCGGGAAAAGTGACTTGGGAATCTATCTGGCGAAACGACTACAAGGAGAAATCCTTTCGGCGGATTCGATGCAAATTTATCAGGAACTTTCGATCGGTACCGCGAAACCAACTCCTGAACAAATCAAAGAGGTGGCGCACCATTTGGTTGATTGCGTGCCTCTTGATCAACCGTTTAGCGTTGCCGATTATCTTGCTATGGCTACTCAAGCGATTGAGGAAATTGTCCAGCATCAGAAGCTCCCGATTGTAGTCGGCGGAACAGGTCAATATATCGACGCCTTGCTGCACGGAATTTCATTTTTTCCCGAATCCAATCATGCTCAAGTACGCGAAACATTGCAGTCGGAACTGAAATCCAATGGGAAAGAGGCGCTTTGGCGAAAATTATTTCAGGTGGATCCCGCTTATGCTCGGACACTTCACTATCAGAATGTAAAACGTGTTTTGCGTGGGATTGAGTTTTATCAAACCACTGGCATGACGATGAGCGAACAACTGCAAAAGAACCAACCGGAAGAATCCTCCGTATACGATCCTTTAATAATTGGATTGGGATGGCGGGATCGCTCAATTCTGTATGATCGAATCGAACAGCGGATTGATCAGATGTGTAACGCGGGTCTTTTGGAGGAAGCGCGAAGGGTATATGAGGACAGAAGATCGCTTTGCACCGTTCGACAGGCCATTGGTTATAAGGAATTTTTTCCGTATTTTGAAGGTGAGATGTCACTTGAGGAAGCGATTGCCTTTTTGAAACAGCAAACGCGTAGGTACGCAAAGCGGCAGCTGACTTGGTTTCGCAGAAATCCGCAGATTCATTGGTATTATTTGGATGATTGCGATAATATTAGAACAATCTATGAACAAATCCGTTTGTTCATAGAAAAAACTTGGAACTTATGATATAATAGAGAAAAGTGAAGGAGCTTTTATATCGTAAAGACTTCGAAATTTCAGGTGCAGCTTCTTTTGTGTTTTAAAAAGTATACCGAAACGGTAAAAGGTCATTCACCTTTTTATTGACGGCTCCAACCGATCTGTGGCGCTATGATTTCACCTTATTGATTGTAGTTGTCGTGCGAATTTGTTCTGAGTGAACGGGGAAAAAGAAAGGACTATGAAAACAAGTATCATCAAAATTTTATTCATTGCAGTGGCACTGTGTATCTTCATCAACGTAGGCTATCAGATTTATCTAAGTCTCTCTAACCCATATGAAACGGAAACTGTTTATGAATATACTATGGAAGACGCTATACCGATTGACGGATTGATTTTTAAAGATGAGACAGTGATCACGGGAGACCCTACCGGTGTGGTAAATTATCTCGTTACCAACGGCTCTCATGTTGCAGTTCATTCCGAAGTGGCGCGGATTTATCAAAATCAGGATGATATTTCAGTGACTGCCCAGATCGAACTGTTAAATCAGCAAATTGCCCGTTTAAGCGAAGCGCAATCTATAGGCTTGCAGGAAACGGATTTATCGGTTATCGAAAAGGAATTTTCTCATTCTTATGATACTCTAATAGAAAATCTGCAACAGGAAAATCTGACAAACCTATCAGAAGAAACCAATGACATTACCACTCTTCTCAATAAAAAGCAGATGATTACTGGAAAAGTGCAGGATTTTGATGACTCCATCCAACTGTTAACCGACCAAAAAAAGCAATTAGAAAGTTCTATTACCTCGCAGCCACAATCAATGATAGCGCCGGCAGCCGGCTATTTTGTAGATCATACGGACGGTTACGAAGGAATGTTATCATTGGATTATGCCGATTCGATCACATTATCGGAGTTGCAGGAGTTGTTAAATCAGGATGCGCCTCCAGTTCCTGCCGAAAATGTAGCAAAAGTGATTACCGATCCTACGCTGGAGCTTGTTGGGATTGTGCCTGCCAAATATTTAATTAATCTTAAAACTGGCATCAGTTGTACGTTGCGGTTTTCTGACTTGGGAATTGAAGTGCCTTCTACGATAAAAAGCGTCCAACTTGAACCCAACCAGGAGGACGGATTATTGATTTGTTCTATTGATTATATGTCCGACCGCATTTCGACTGCAAGAAAAGATCATGTTGACGCGATTGTAAAAACGTACGATGGTTTGCGGGTTCCCAAAACGGCTGTCCGTACCAACGACGCAGGAGAACAGGGCGTTTATGTTACCAATAATGCCAGTATGAATTTCCGCAAGATTGATATAATCTATGAGAATGAAGAATATGTTTTAAGCAAACCGCATGCGGATGATTCCAGTTATTTGCGATTGTATGATACCATTATTGTGCAAGGGAAGGATTTGTATGACAATAAACCAATTCGTTCCTGACCTCTCTCTTTTGCTGGGGAGCCGAATTGGTGAAATTCGCAAACGTATTTGCAACGCCGCGCAGCGTTTTGGCAGAGACGCTTCCGAAGTTCACTTGATGGCCGTTACGAAAACGGTTCCAGCAGAGACGGTAAATATTGCAATCGAACAGGGGGTCGATCTGTTAGGTGAAAATCGAGTGCAGGAGTTTTTATCAAAATATTCTGTTTACCGCACTACCGCAGAAAACATCCATTTTATCGGACATCTTCAAACCAATAAGGTCAAAAAAATTGTTGATAAAGTATCAATGATTGAATCGGTTGATTCGATATCGCTGGCAAAGGAAATTAATGACGAGGTCGGAAAACGAAACAGGATTATGCCGATACTGCTTGAGATTAATATTGGGGAAGAGAAAACAAAATTTGGCTTTTTTCCAAGTCAGACGAAATCCGCTTTAGAAGAGTTGTCAAAACTTCCTAATATTCAAGTTTCGGGACTGATGACAATTCCTCCGAAAAGGGATGGAAAATTATATTTTAGAAAAATGCAGCGCCTGTATATTGACATTTCCAATCAAAATATGGATAATATA
>CAKRVU010000165.1 GCA_934408835.1 uncultured Oscillospiraceae bacterium
CACGACCATCAGCAGGAATACTACGATGCCATCAATGCCAGCAACGATGCAGGCGAGTCCACCGCGTTCATCGAGTTTATGCTCTCCGTCATCAAAGCATCGCTCATCGACGCCATCCATACGAGTGATGCAATGAGCGATGGTAAGATGGACAAGAACGCTCTGCGCTGGCAGAAGATTGAGCAGTTCTTGCAAACGCATGAGTATATCATGAACGCCGATGTGCGGGAGCTGTGCGGGGTGTCGGCAGCGACGGCAAATCGACTACTCACTACATTAGCTAAAAACGGAAAATTGGTGAAATCACATCAGGAAGGGCACTGGGGTTACCGCTTAGGTGAATGTGTGTAACTTAAGATAATTTTGTAGCATAAGGATCAAAATCTTAGATTTTTTACTGTAGAATTGAGAAAGGATGCTTTCCAAATGGATAAAGACATTGAGCTGTTGAAGAATTGCATAGAAAATCGTTCTCCCATCCTACTGTTGGGGGCTGGCTTCTCATTAGGCGCAAAGGGACAAAGTGGACAAGAATTGATGTTAGGAGGAACTCTTGCCGAAAAACTATATGAGGAAATTATTATTCCCAACAAAGATGAGCTAACCGAAGAAGCGCTTGATAAGGCAAGCTTTGCAAAAAAATGGAAAAAGCTTTATGTGATGTCTAATGTCATTAGAGAGAATAATTTAATACCTCAACGGAATGCATTCTTTAAGGCCTGGATGTCTAAATGCACATATGATGACGCGCCATACTTTTCAAATCTACTCAAAGTTGATTGGAAGTACATTTTTACGCTAAATATTGATGACCTTGTAGAACACATTTTTGCAGAAGAGGGAAGACCTCTCCTTTGCTGGAAGATGTCTTCTGAACGATATTCAGATGATCCTGATAAGACTGTTCTTGTAAAGCTTCATGGAGATGTTGGAGATCCAGACACCTACATTTTTGATGAAAAAGAATATCGAAATTTCAGTAGTCAAGATAACTGGATGTTAAGGAAATTTGCTGATTTATATATTTCTCATGATGTAATTATAGTAGGCACTCAATTTCAAGAACAAGATATAGAGATTGCACTTGAAAAAGTATTTGATTACGGTTGTGATAATTCAAATTTCCATTACTTCTTTATTTCTCCCGGATCTTTTAGCGGAAGGGTAGATGATGAAATTCATAGTAAAACTAATTTTCATCATATTCAGTGGACAACGGCAGAATTTTTGACTTTTATTAACGAACAAATTTCGCAGCCAAACGATGCAGTGCAGAAAATACGCTCTCAAGGAATCGCGTTTTGGAATAAGGAACTTGATAATATCCAGTCACAGAGAGAAACTTGGGAATTATATTACGGAAAGCCATCCGAACCCCTTGATTTCTATTATAATATTGACATTCCACGTAAAGACGAAGCAAAACAAATCACAGAATTCTTTAATGGTAATTCTTATGGCTTTGTCGAAATTAGGGGTAAGCCTTATGTTGGAAAAACCTGCTTGGCAAAGAGAGCATTGACGTTAGGCGTCGAAAAAATGTTTAAGGCATTTTACAGTACAAAAATTGACTTGCACTGTTTGCAAATTGTTAGCCAGTATTTAGAGAATTGTTCACCAGATGACTTGGTACTTTTTTGTTTCGAGGATGCTGCTGGATTTTATAAGCCACTAATTGATATGGTGGAAAAATATAGAAATCATTTGACAAAGCTGATCGTCATAGTAACATCGGGTGACAGCACTCAAAGTGCAAATAGGTATGTCTTTGGAACAGTTCCACTTCTTCAGATTCCACTGACCGAAAAAGTAAATAAGGCACTAGCCAATAGTATGTATGAGAAGTTGCGTGAGAAATCTCAACTTGGAAAATTAGTGAATTATGCGGATCGCAGAAAAGATATTATCGACTACATGAGGCAAATAAACGACTTTATAGACGTCCTGTATGTTGCACACCATGGAAAGCGTTTTTCAGAATACTTCGATAGTTGGATGAAGTTACGCAATAGAGACAAACAATTTTCAATTTTTCAATCGGTTACGCTCTTGACGACTGTGGGAATACCTGCTATTTCCATCAATTACTTGCCAGAAATAGCAACGTCTTTAAAAGTTAATAATTTTGATTATCCGCGCTTTATTCAATCTTTTGGCGAATTCTGTTCTGATGAAGATGGTTTTTTGCGTTTGAGATGCTCAAGACTATTTAGTAGTGTTGTTCTTGAAAATCTGGCGATTAGTGAGAAAATAAATATAGTTAGAAATCTTATCTATGAATTAGCAAAAGATTTAAACGAAGGGGATCGAACGTATAATAATGAAATATTCAAGCATCTTATTCGTGCCTCTAGTTTGACAAAAATTGTTGGTCTAGATGAACGACGGTCTATTGAGTTCTTAATTGAATTACAGAAATCTTGTAAACACCTTAGCTACTATTGGATCCAATTAGGGATCCTTTATAGAGCGTCCGAGCAATTTGAAGAAGCCGAAAACGCGTTTGAATACGCCAAAAATGCACACGGATATGAAAATTATCAAATTGCTCATACCACAGCAAAAAACTATATGGAATGGGGGCTTTGGTCGATAACAAATGCGCCATCACAGGCGGCACATCTTTTTGACCAAGGTGCAGCTAAAATCCTTGAGGTTTTTTGGAAATGGACATATCCAGATGCAATATGCTTCTCGGCGCATTCCTATATCGACATGAATATAAAGTACTTTTCAAAACTGAATATAGTCCCGCCTCAAAGCACGTGGCTTGCGATGAATAAATGTTTAGATAGATACATTAACACCGCGAACTTCTCGGATAGATTGTTAGCTGATATTTTTTCTTGTATGCGTACCTTTGCACACAAAAATAACCTTCAAATTGAACATGAGCAAAGCGTTATAAGAAGTCTTAGTCAAAAAAAATGCTACTCGTTATATGCTACAGTTGAATACAGCATTGACGATCTACCCCTATATGAATAATTTAACATTTATTGCAAAACCCATTCAGAAACACCAGAGAAAAAGTACCGTTCCATCAAAGGCATTTAAACGAAAGTTGTATTTTATGGACAGTTGAACCCCAACTATGCACTTCGTCTCCGCGAGTTCTAAATACCTTCAACAATGTCTAAGGCGTTCCAATGATTATGCCCCATTATGCCGCACTATTCACGGCCATAATGGGGTATAACTCATATTTACTGCCAGTTTCGTTTCAGGATCTCACTTTTGAGATACAGCGTACTCTTTTCCGAGGATTTGATCGGATGGAGCTTTCCGCGTTTTGTTAGGTCAATGATGTT
>CAKRVU010000166.1 GCA_934408835.1 uncultured Oscillospiraceae bacterium
ATACATCATTACCATTCCTTTCGCATTCTTTTCTATCATCAATTAAGATACCTTGACGCAAAATTTAAATCGCTGTCCCCACAGCGCTTTATCAAGATCATTTCGCATTTCCAGGTTATTGGTTTTACGGGATAATCAAAATTTATCTAAGCGAACGCTTTAGCATTTTACCCCAGCCTTTTTCTCCGACAAATTCACCATGATCATATACCCATTTTCCACGAGAATACGTCCATTCGGGATACCCCTGAAGCTGTACCCCCTCCCAAATAGTATGGTCGCAATCTGAATGCATCTTGTCGTTTGTAATTGTAAATTCAGCGCTGGGATCATAAATCACAAGGTCCGCATCTTTACCGACTACAATCCCTCCTTTATCCTTGCAACCGAATATCTTAGCAGGGTTAGCGGAGCACAATTCCACTACCTTTTGGTATGTTAGCCTACCTTTGTTGGCGGCAGAGAGCATATAAGGATACATATTTTCGATACCTGCGCATCCATTGGGGATTTTTGTAAAATCATCCTTCCCCCAATCCTTCTCATAGGACTGAAAAGGGCAATGATCGGTAGCTATGGTGCTGATGTCTCCTCTAATCAGCCCCTTCCATAATGCGTCACGGCTTTCCTCCCCTTTCATAGGAGGCGAACAAACGAAATTCCTTCCATCCTCTCTTTGGTATACATCTTTTGTGAATTCAAGATATTGTGGACAGGTTTCCGCATAAATCTGGTAACCATCAGCCCTGGCCTTTGCAACCGCTTCAAGCCCCTCCCGATTCGCAAGGTGAACAAGATAAAGCGGGGCGTTTAATTCTTTGGCCCATCGAATCGCTCGAATATCAGCTTCCGCTTCAACAAATTCGGGTCTTGACAGATAATGATACCACGCGCTGGTTTTCCCTTCTGATAAAAACTCCTGCGTAAACATATCAATCATCTCTTTGTTTTCTGCATGAACACTAATCAGTGCGCCACACTCTTTTGATTTCCTTAAAAGCTGATACAGTACGCCATCGGTAACTCCAAAATCATAAACCATAAAAGCTTTAAAAGAAGGAACCCCAAATGCAATGGCGTCTTCCATCGTGTCAAGCAGCCCATTGCTGATATCCTTAATTGCAACATGATAAGAATAGTCTACAACCGCATTGCTGGCGCATAAAGCGTCCCGCCTTTTAATTGCGTCAAGCATGGATTCGCCAAAATCCTGCAATACAAAGTCAAATACTGTTGTCGTACCCCCGCATGCCGCAGCCCTAGTTCCTGCAAAATAATCATCTGCAGAAATCGTTCCGCCAAACGGCATGGCAAGATGTGTGTGAACATCGAGCGCTCCGGGAAGAACCAATTTCCCAGAAGCGTCCACAACCTCACTGTCCAATCCTTCAGGCAAAGAAACTCCGATTTCCGCAATTTTCCCCGATTCTATTCTAACATCAGCCTTAAAAGCGTCCGCCGCAGTGACCACAATACCGTTTTTTATCAACAAACTCATTCGTATCAGCTCCCCTTATTTTAAACTGTGTTTATCCGGGTATCTCCGATTCCTCCTTTACCGTACAGGTCTTGAATTTACTTTATATTATATATCAGAGTTACCATCCTTGTCAACGATGTTCTGCATTGGAGGGTTTTAGCTACCCTTGATGATTGTTATCAATATATTCCCCCTTGCAATATCAAAAAAATCTTGTTATAATATGAATTTAGAACGCTTATCGAAGAAAAAGGAGCAAAATCTATGACTAGTCGTTATGAATTAAATAAAAATTTAGCACAAATGCTCAAAGGTGGCGTCATCATGGACGTTACCACACCTGAGCAAGCCAAAATTGCCGAAGACGCCGGAGCATGCGCCGTCATGGCTCTGGAACGTATACCGGCAGATATCCGCGCCGCCGGCGGCGTTTCCAGAATGAGCGACCCCAAAATGATTCGTGGAATTCAAGAGGCGGTCTCGATTCCCGTCATGGCCAAGGTTCGAATCGGTCACTTTGTAGAAGCACAAATCCTTCAGGCACTTGAAATTGACTACATTGATGAAAGCGAAGTGCTTACCCCCGCGGACGCTGTTCATCATATTGATAAAACCAAATTTGACGTCCCGTTTGTCTGCGGCGCACGCGACTTGGGAGAAGCGCTCCGTCGAATCGCAGAGGGCGCTTCCATGATCCGCACCAAAGGAGAAGCCGGCACCGGAGACGTTGTTCAAGCTGTCACCCACATGCGGAAGATTCATGCAGACATCCGCCGCATCCAGTCTATGAGAGAAGACGAGCTCTATGTGGCGGCAAAGGAACTGGCCGTCCCCTACCAACTGATCGGATATGTCCATAAAAATGGGAAACTCCCAGTCGTCAACTTTTCTGCCGGCGGCGTTGCCACTCCTGCCGACGCTGCCTTGATGATGCAATTAGGGGCAGAAGGCGTTTTTGTCGGCTCAGGCATTTTCAAATCGGGAAATCCTGCAAAACGAGCCGCCGCCATCGTCAAAGCTGTCTCCAACTATCAGGACGCTAAGCTCCTCGCCTCCTTGTCTGAGGACTTGGGCGAGGCCATGGTCGGAATTAACGAACAGGAAATTCAAGTATTAATGGCGGAGCGTGGTCAATGAGGATTGCTGTACTTGCCCTGCAGGGCGCCTTCATTGAACATCGAAACACACTTTCAGAACTAGGGGTGGACAGCCTCGAAATCCGGCAGCGCTCTGATTTATCCGCGTCGTTTGACGGTCTGATTTTACCCGGAGGAGAGAGCACCACCATGCAAAAACTTCTGGTGGAACTAGAGCTTTTTGAGCCGATTCGAGAGCAGATTGCAAACGGTCTCCCCGTGTTCGGCACCTGCGCCGGACTAATTCTTTTAGCGAAACAGGTCGAACATGACGCCCCTCATTTTGCTACTATGGACATCTGCTGTCGCCGGAACGCCTATGGGCGGCAGCTTGGAAGCTTTGTAACCGTTTCCGACTTTGCGGATTGCGGTCAAATCCCAATGGTGTTTATCCGTGCTCCGCAAATTTTGTCCGTTGAAAACAACGCCCAGATTTTAGCCACCGTTAACGGCACAATTGTTGCAGCTCGTCAAAATAACCAACTTGTCACCTCCTTTCATCCTGAACTGACCGGCGACAAAACAGTGCACCAGTATTTTTTGAACAAACTGGTCTCTCAATGATAATGAATCAAACGTTCAACTTTTCTTGACACCCTCCCCCTTTTGTGATATGATAATGTTATCTAGATGGCGCGCCGGATTTCTTTCCCGCGCAGCTACAATTTGTATGAATCAGGAGGGAC
>CAKRVU010000167.1 GCA_934408835.1 uncultured Oscillospiraceae bacterium
TGACCACCAAGACCATCACGCTGTCCTGCGGCAAGCTGACCACCGGCGTCACGGTCAAGCCGTGGACGGGCATCTTTTGTTTTACCAGCCGAAGAAAAAGCTCCTCTGCCTGTCGGTCAATAGAAAAAGCGCCGTCTCGGAATCACTTCCAAGACGGCGCTTTTCTGTTGTGGATCAGAGCGAACACTTCACGGCGAAGCCGCCGCTGAAGAAATAGGTGTTCGTCCAATACCTGTTTGGTGGAGCAAGGCAGAGCTTAAACGAACCTTCTGCCGTATTTTCTTCGACGGAGTCAACTGCTTCGGCTAATGGAACCGTAACTGTATTCTTGTCCCCTGCGAAACTAAACACAAGTTTTGCCGTGCCGTCATCGTAGAGATATGCGGCAATAAGGAACGTGTCGAACAGGCGGGCCTGATACTTTTTGTCGTGTATGTCACCCTCGCGCAAACTAAGAAGCCATTCAATCAACTGCTCACGGTTAACTGGCACAATATCTGCCTTGGCCGCTGCAATTTTGCCCTCAATCTCTGAACGTTCAGATTCCAATTCGAGCAGCCGACTCTTGGTGGTCTCAGTAACAATTCCTTGCTCGATGGCAGACATGATGTTTTTCAAGCTGCGTTGCACATCAGCAAGCTGATCCTCCAAAATGCTGATATGTCCCTCGGCCTCTTTGCGGTCGTTATACGCGATAGTGCTGTCTGCAATCCATTCGATTACATGATCTTGAAGCGCATTGTCAAAAATGGCTCTGGCTATCTGGTATTCTACTTCATTGCGGCGAACATTCTTTTTGTGACAGGTTTTCTCCGAACGCTTTTTCTGGCAGACGTAGTAATAATGCAAATTCCCTGTTCTGCCTGTTCCAGAAATTCCAATCATAGGGCTTTTGCAATTGACGCAAAACAGTTTGCACGTCAATAGATAATAACCGTTGACGCGGTGACGTCCTTGCGGATTCTTCTTCGTTTTCAACACCTCCTGCACTTTGAAATACAATTCGTCGCTGACGATTCGCGGGATGCCTCCCTCTTTCCGAACATCGCCATAGATGTAAATTCCTCTATACCGTTCGTTCGACAGGATCTTCTGGAAGCTCGATCTTCCCCATGGACGGCCATAAGAAGTTTTGATTCCACGAGCATTCAGGCTGTCATAAATATCGACAAGTGGCTCCCCGCAGGAAACGCGAACGAAGATTTCCCGGATGACAGCGGCCTTCGCCTCGTCGATGACATAGTGTAGCGTGTCATCGCGTTTATAGCCATAGGGCAAGTGTCCGTTTGCTACCATGCAGTTCGAGGCATTATCATACAGGCCGCGTTTGATGTCTTCGGCCATGTTTTCGGAGTAAAACTGATTGACATTCATCATCGAGCGGGCAGCAAAGCGGCCTGCTGCAGTGTCGTCGAAATCTTCTTCGACGTAGAGAACGCGGACACCAAGCTCCTGTAGCTTGGCTTCGTTGACCAGAGCCTCCAGCATGTTACGCCCCATACGGTTTGATTTCCATGCAATCACATAGCGAAACTTCCCTTTCGCCGCATCTGTCATCATGCGCTGGAAATCTTTCCGTTTATCGGTACGGCCTGACACGGCGCGATCTGCGTAAGTATCAACAATGCGGATACCATATTCTCCGGCAAGCACGTAGCCTTTTTCAAACTGCTGTTCAACCGATATGTCTTTTTGATTATGGCTGCTATATCGGCCATACAGAACGCCGGGTTCTTCCGCTTCAAGTTTCTTACCGCGTTTCGGCTTTGCCGGGTGTTTGGTCGCGGTTCGTGCCAATATTCGCACCCCCTTGTTCTTTCTTGGCTTTTCGGATAGCTTTCAAATCTGCGCGGAACCGCTTCTGCTCTTGCGGAGGCTGAACGTGCCATAGGAAAACCTCACAACTCCTACTTATAGGATTCGGCTTCAGCTGCAAGCCACTTCACAACGTAACCATAAAGCGGTTCCGGTATAGTTTCCGCTGATGGAAGTTCATTTGGCAAGGCGAGTGTGTACATTCCGGAGTTTTCTTTATGAATCTTGCCAGTGCCGCCATCTGCTTTTTCATATTCGTAAGTATCTTCTTGTTTAAGCGATATCGAAATGGTTACCTCGCTCCCAGAAAATGAGTGCCGACACGTATCCAATGGGCTAGAGATGAAAACAAAAGAGATTGTCTTTCCCGAATCGAGCGATCCTAGCCGGTAAGCAGATTTGAAATCGTACTCATTCTTTTCACTGGTGATATACGCATTTGCTGATATATCTTCCTCACGCAGCCAATGAAACGCAGCATCATCAAGGCTGGAAGCGTCTACCTTGATTACGACGTAAAGCGTGTAAGCATAATCGCTTGTTTGCACTTCATAGGCAGCGACATCTTCGACAGAAATACTATTCCCGTTGTAGGAAATTGTGTAGGGGAGTTCATCGAAAAATTCTGTATATCCATGGCCTGAGTTCGAGTAGAAGTTTCCTGTTTCGTTCAAACCACTTTCTAAATCGTGTGTTCCTTCGTTATTGCTGCATCCAACACAGACCACAAGAAGCGCCAGTATAAAAGCAAACGCTGCAGCCGTTTTTCTCTGCATAGTCATATTCTCCTTGAAAATCAAAATGTTATTTTCTCACGAAGTCCGTTTTTTTCACCAGTTTCTGTTATAATAATAACTGCGCCGGCAGCCAAGGGAAAAGGAGATACTGCGATGTCAAATAAAGAACTGTTGGACGCACTATGCCTTTTGGAGAAATTGTCTGACGATTCAAAGCAGACGTTTCTCACTTATCTTCGTTGCTTGCAAGGAAACGTAAAAATACCATTGCCTGATGTTTCTTCTCTGCTGGCATGTCTGCAAGGAGAGAAATAATCTCCGTGTCAACATCTGATAGCCCATCCCCGGTTTCGGGGGTGGGCTTTTTTTCGTTTTCGGAGCATCCAAACATGAGATACTCAACAGTCGTATTAAGTGCTTTTGCGATAGGCACCAGATTGGTATACGGGAGTTTTTCAATCTCGCCATTTTCATAGCGGAAAATAGTTGAGCGGGAAACGCCGATTTTTTCAGCTACATCCTCGGCCCGAAGCCCAAGTTCTTTACGGCGCTGCTTGATTCGTTCTGCGGTTGTCATAGATTATAGCCCCCTAGATTGGTAAACATAGTATAACACTAGTGTTGCAGATTTGCAACAAAAATATTCGCATATTTGCAACTTTCTTATTGACAAACGCAACGAGCGGTTGTATTCTTGAAACATGAAGTCGCGTAAATGCGATTACAAGGAAGGGGGTGCACGCTATGTAT
>CAKRVU010000168.1 GCA_934408835.1 uncultured Oscillospiraceae bacterium
CCATTACAGTAACCATTCAAAAATCGGACAGCGACAAACTGATTGATTACATCGTTCGATGAAATCAATAATCTTGACAGCTTTGGATTCCACTTAACAAAGCAACACGTAAACTCAACGGATGAATTCAATAATTACACGAGCACAGTTCAAACACTTCAAAGCGACGCTACTGGTAACTCCACCACCGCCTATGTCAACATTGGTGCCGATAACCTCGAACCTCCCACCGGATATGATACCAAATCCCTGAGTAGTAACATCACCGTCACCATGCAAAAAACCACTAATTCATAGCCTCTAAACAACCACAATACCATAAATATTCACCGGCTTCGCGGGGGTTTTTAATAGACCAGTATAATCATTTGTTACAGGCCACGCGTTACGTTGGTACAGTCTAAATCTTGCGTAAAAGTTGTTACTTACTGCCCGTAAGGCTCGTTAGAAGTTTCCCTTCGTCACTTGTTCTCTAGATCGGTCTTCTTTCAGTTGAATCTCAATGTACTCTTGCCCACCACATCTACGTAGTATCCCAGACATCAGGTTTCTCTGTTCCGATACTTGTTTTCAATTCCAAAAACTTTTCGTATGGTGAAATTTCCACCAGCAATATGTACATGATCCGATCACACTTCTGCTTCTACAATCTTCACTTTCTTCTTCCATTCAAAAAAGTATTCTTAGGATTTTCTTTTTCTACATCATCGGCTTTCGCTTTCCACTGGACCACTCGCCTAGCGAGTGGTTTTCTTTATACAAAAAACCGGCGTCGCAATCAGAGCAACGCCGGTTCTCAGGGTCATTTAAAATAGAACCCCATTTTATTATTTGGAATATTGCATAATCACAGTCTCGCCATGCGTGACAGTCCCGGTTTGGAAGGAAATGTCTTTCACAGCGTCAAGATTGGTAACGATGCAGGGCGAAACAATCTGATACCCTTTTCCCGTCACAAAAGCGCGATCCATAGTCACCAATTTATCGCCGGCATTGACATGCTGTCCGGTTTTCACATGGTTTACGAAACCTTCTCCTTCGAGTTGTACTGTATCCATTCCAAGATGTAACAGGATTTCTAGCCCATCATCGCTTTCAATACAAATAGCGTGACCGGTATGGGCAACCTGCACCACTGTCCCGCTGCACGGTGCAACAAAATCGTCCTCTTCAGGAACCAGCGCAACACCGTCCCCTAAGATTTTATCACGAAAGACCTGATCCTCAACCTCTGTAATCGGGATAGCCTTGCCGGTTACCGGTGCCACAACGACTGTACTTTTCTTTTTGCGTCCAAACATGTTGATTCCTCTTTTCCAAGTTGATATTTCTATTTTATAATAATTTTTTCATTTCGTCAACCAATAATTCAGCTTTTGTTCCAACAATTACTTGGGTAGCTTCGTTTCCGGCTTTCATAACACCAG
Organism: uncultured Oscillospiraceae bacterium; assembly: GCA_934408835.1. Taxonomy (GTDB): domain Bacteria; phylum Bacillota; class Clostridia; order Oscillospirales; family Ruminococcaceae; genus CAKRVU01. Next base: position 1,428 of record CAKRVU010000168.1, read on the forward strand.
CGGCTCCGAGCGCTTTCAAATCACTCTCACTAATACCAGTATTGTCATTTAAAATCAATCTCATGCGGGTAATACACGCCTCTATCTCGCGGATATTTTCCTTTCCGCCTAAAAGCGCAAGATACTTCTCAGCCAATTCGGATAGATTGTCATCTGCCGACGCTTTTACCGTTCCCTTTTCGCCGCTTTCGTCCTCATCATCCTCACGACCCGGCGTCTTGATGTCGAATATCTTGATAAAGAAGTAAAAAACAAAGAAATAAACCACAGCAAAAGCCAATCCGATCGGGATTAACATCCACGGTTTTTGCGCAATTCCCCAATTCAAAAGATAATCGAACAGTCCCGCAGAAAAGGTAAAGGAATCATGAATTCCCAGCAGCTGACAAACAACCAGAGAAACGCCCATCAAAACGGCGTGTACTGCAAAAAGAACCGGCGCCAAAAAGATAAACATAAACTCCAGCGGTTCGGTAATACCTGTCAAAAAGGCGACAATGGCTACCGAAAACAGGGCGCCGCCAATCTCTTTTCGTTTTTCTTTTTTCGCGCAAACGTACATTGCCAACGCAGCAGCAGGAAGCGCAAACATCATGATGGGGAAGAAACCAGCCGTAAAGGTTCCTCCGGTAGGATCGCCCTGAAAGAAGCGGTTGATATCACCGGACACGGTAACGCCGGTCTGGGGATTGGTATAAGTTCCAAACGTAAACCAAACAATGGTATTGATCACGTGGTGAAGACCAAACGGAAGGAGCAAGCGATTTAAAACGCCGTAAATGAAAGCGCCGATTCCACCGGATATTACCATCCAGTTGGCCGCGGAATCGAGTCCATACTGAAAATAAGGCCAAATCAAACCCAAAGCAGACCCTATCAAAATGGAGAAAAATCCAGTCATAATGGGGACAAAACGTCTTCCGCCGAAAAATCCGAGAATACTGGGCAGCTTTGTTTGATAAAATCGGTTATAGGTAAGCCCGGCGATGATTCCAGCAACAATTCCACCGAAGTGCATCAAATCAATGGAAGTAAAGCCGGAAGTATCCGTTGAAAAAATGGTGCCGGCCTGCAACGCGTAATTCACCGCCTGCGCAGAGGCATTCAGCACAAAAAAGGAAACGGCTCCGGCAAGACCGGCAGCGCCGTTGCTTTCCTTGGCAAGTCCGACAGCGATACCGATCGCAAATAAAAGCGGTAGATTGTCAAACAACGCGCCTCCTGCATTCATCAGCAGCGGTATATTCAACAAATCCGGTTGTCCCAAACGGAGCAAAAGTCCTGCGATCGGGAGAATTGCAATTGGCAGCATTAGCGCTTTTCCAAGCTTTTGCAGCCACGCAAATGTACTTTTCATAAAACCACCTCAACAATGTTGTTTCTATTTGTCAATATACCACAGTTATCCGAACTTGTCAACCTCTTTTGCGCTTTTTGCAAGCGGAGCCATTCCAATCTTTCTCTGCCGGTCTTTATCAAAATCATCCCAAGTCATCCGAGCAATAAAATCCAAGACCATTTTCCAGTATCAAAAGGTCTGATTCTGTAGAATATTTTACCAATGAACCTGTCTGGTCTTTACCCTTGACAGCAATGTTAGGGAAACACAACGAGATTTCCTATCCTGATTCACCGTTTGCCAACAATTTACCCTAGCTTGCGAACGATAAAAAGAATAAAAAGATAAATTTTTTAAAAAGCCACATAGAGCGTCCTGTTTTTTCATAGAATAAGAAAAAGAGGTGTTTTTTATGGTTATTCATTCTTCCGTCCGATACAAACCGCTGCTCATTAGCATTTTGATTCCACTCGCCATCGGCGGTCTCTCCGGCTTTTTAATTCGCGGGGCTATGGGAG
>CAKRVU010000169.1 GCA_934408835.1 uncultured Oscillospiraceae bacterium
TCAAAAAACCACATTTTTCCCAGCTGATGCTTGCCGATCCCAACAACCGCAAAAAACAGACAAATGAGCACGAGCAGACCGCACAGAATGCTTCTCAAAATTTTTCGTATCATAATTCTGTCTCCTTATTCGACTACGTTCTACACTTCCCGCTTACCATACACGCTCGATCGTCAGCTTTACCAAGCCCTTGACCCGTTTGAATTCAAGGTAGTTGACCGAAACGCGATAGAGCTTTCCGCCGATCCGATACAAAAACGACTGCGTCACGGTCGTGCCCGCTTCCGTTTCGGAGCGATAACCCACGCCTGTGACGAAGAGCTTCTGCACCTCGCCATGCAGGTCGATCCCGTCCTGTGCAAGCGCATCAGAGTAGTCGTCCAGCGTCCCGATCTCCAGCGCCTTGGTTTGCAGATTCTCCCACGTCCGGTCATCCTGCTGCACGATCGCCTCGAGCATCGCGGTCGTTTTTCCGTCCAGATCATATTTCGTCGAGACGGTCACGATCATGCCGATCAGTGCCGCAAGAACGACCCCGCAGAGGATGAGCCGCCAGCGCAGCCGTTTGGTCGCGGCGTCCTGTAACGCGCCTTTTTTTCGTCAGCTCATAGAGGCAGAAGACGGCATTGACGCAGGAGATCGGATATGGAACGAGCCAGTCGAACGGCGCAGGGATCACCACGCGCAGGAGCTTCGCGAGAAGCCCCGAAACAAAGATACAGATGCAAAATTTGCCGAATCGGCGCAGATCGCTGCACACCAAAAACAGAATGACATAGAGCCAATTGACAATTGGGACAAATGCCACAACCTTGGCAACCGGATGGTTCAAAATTCGTTGCAGTTTTGTTTTCATTTCTCTTTTATATCCTTTAACTGGTCTTTTTAGGACGGCCGGGTGCGGAGGGGGTGCGGCGGAAATGCCGCAATCCGCCGCACTGCCTCACCTCCACACCCGGCGCGAGAATAATGAAATCAGGGACAGCAATCCGGGAATTTAGGTTATCCTAAGAAATCTCTGAAACAATCGGCTGCGGCGCTCAGTGGGCCTTTTGTCCCAGCTGATCGGTTTGAAAATCTTGAAATACGCAAAGATTTCCAAACCTCAATCTGGAACAAAATCCCTCGCTGACCGCTCTTGTGATTTCATCAAAGATTCCTTGGATTTTTGATATTTCCGAATGTCTGATTCTATTTTACCATATTACGGGCATTTTGGCAAGGGCTTGAACAAAACTGCAGATTATTCCTGCAAAACTGCAAGATTTTCGATATGTAATTTGCCATCTACATTTCCCGTCGCTCTGCCCAAGGCCGCACGTTCTGCGCCGTAATGCATCATCCTTCAAAGTCCCAATTTTACCAAAAAAGTTCGGAAAACTCTGTTTTTAATTTTTCCGACCGTTCCATATCAAGCAGGCAAAAAAAGAACGGCCACACAGCTTTTGAAAACTGTGTGGCCGATTTGCTATTGGATGATTTTCACGCCGTGGGCGGGCATATAAAAATGATATCGGAAGTACGGCGCAGCCCCCCTATGCGCAATTCGGGAAGCTCTGATTCAATCGCGAGAGCGCGAGAGCGGTCAGCGAGGGATTTTGTTCCAGATTGAGATTTGGAGATCGCAGGAATCCTTTGTGTATTTCAAGATTTTCAAACCGACAAGTTGGGGCAAAAGATCCGCTGAGCGCCGCAGCCGATTGATTCAGAGGTTCCCTAATCATTCAATTCAAATAACGGTGTCCAGAAAACTGGGTACATATCTGCTCCCATGAGGCCGTTCCATATTTTCTTGGCAATTATAATAATACTACAGGGCAATATTCTCAAACCATCACATTTACGATCATTATTTGTAAAATCGATTTTTATCCATTGTTTTATGTCGGATGATGTAATAAAATATTTAGTACAATCCTTGCATAGGTTTGAAGATTCGGCATAGGATAGTACGGGAAGTTAGTTACACACCAAAGTTGGCGCTCTGAGGTATTGACTTTTTGGCGCGCCGTGCTATAATAAGGGTGTAAATAATTTGCCAGTTTGTCCTCCGGTGTCCTTCGGGCCCGGGGGCTTTTTAACTGCTGGAGGAGTATTATGCCAGAAAAAGAGTATAAAACATATAGGCAATTGCTTTCTACCTTGCGTAGTCGCGGCATGAGTATCGGAAAGGGTTCTCAAGGCTCCCGAGTTATGCGTGTCTTGGAAAAAGAAAACTACTACAATGTAATTAACGGTTACAAGGATTTGTTCCTTGACCCAACCTCTACTCCAACAGCGGAAAAATACAAGGCTGGCACTACCTTTGATGAAGTCTATGCCCTGTATGAATTCGATCGGGAGGTTCGGCATATATATCTCAAATACCTTCTGAAAGTGGAAAACTCATTCAAGACGGTTCTGGCCCATGAATTCTCTGCAAAGTATGGCCACGATAATTATCTGAAACTAGAAAACTTCCATACAGGGCCATCTCCCGATAACAAGGTGCTCCAAAGAATTGCTAATGTCAATAAACTGAGCATGAACACCGATCTGGCTCGAATTCAGCATCTCAGCTCGGAAGAGAATATTGGGGCAGTAATCAAGCTGATTGGAGATATTCAGCAGGAAATTGCTCGCCAAATGAGCAAGCATCACCAAGTCGTGAACCACTATATGTCTGAATATGGATATATTCCACTGTGGGTTCTGGTGAATGTGCTTACATTCGGTAAAATCACGACATTTTACAAGCTAACAAAACCTGCAGATAAGATGACTGTTGCGAGGAAATTCGGCATTGCAAACGATGAACTCCACAAGTACATGGATATGTGCAGCTTGGCCCGAAACAAGTGTGCTCATGACGAACGGTTCTTTGATATCAAGTTTCGAAGGAGCTTACACGCAAAAAGTATTGCTAAATTGAGTGTTTTAAGTTTGCCTCGTGATGCAAGTGGCTCGTATCTATCTGGAACGAATGATGCGTATGCCGTTGCCATTATTTTCGCAATGCTTCTTAGCAAAACTGATACAAAAGAATTTGTGTCAGCAATGAAATCTGCTTTCGGAAAGCTGTCAAAAGAGCTACATACCATCTCTGTTACTGACGTTATGAACATAATGGGTTACAGCAGTTCTTGGGCCAATCTTCCTAATTTGAAATAATGAAAAAATCGCCACTTGGTTTGAAGTGACCCCAAAAAGTTAGACAAATAATCTTAATAAGAATTGTTCAAGCTGCCGAAAGGGCTTGTTGTCTGTGAAT
>CAKRVU010000170.1 GCA_934408835.1 uncultured Oscillospiraceae bacterium
TCTGAGTGACAAGACTTGAACTTGCGGCCTCTACCACCCCAAGGTAGCGCGCTACCAACTGCGCCACACCCAGATACGACATTTCGGGAAGTTACAGGAAGTTAGTTGAATATGTTAAATCGGGAAAAGCACTCTGCTCTCAACTCACTGCATAATTATATCACCGCGGTAGAAAAAAGTCAAGGGCTTTTTTCAGAAAAAGGGCACAAAAAGGAACACATTTGATTTAGTTTGCATATAAGGTGGATTTTTGGCTTTTTGTCGGGCGGTTATACAGCTCCGCCGCAGGTGCTCACGCGAAATTTCGCGTAAAACCCAAAACAAACGCAATTTATCCGAAAAGAGGGCACAAAAACTTGAAAAATACCCTATTATATGATATACTCAAATTAGAAATTTTAAGCATATTCACAAAAATCCACGCGGCGAGCTGAATCGTGTTATAAAACATGAAAGTACGGAGGACAAACCAATGATTGATACAAAGAAAGAACAGGAGCGCGACGAGCTTCACCGCGCGATATGGGCGATTGCGGACGAGCTACGCGGCGCTGTGGACGGATGGGACTTCAAAAATTATGTCCTCGGTACGATGTTCTATCGTTACATATCCGAAAACCTCGCAAATTACATAAGCGACGGCGAGATCAAGGCGGGTGACGACAGCTTTGACTATGCCAGAATGTCCGATGCGGAGGCGGAATCGGCGCAGGAGGGCTTGGTGCAGGAAAAGGGCTTTTTCATCCTGCCGAGCGAGCTGTTCTGCAATGTTCTTGCCCGTTGTCAGTCGGACGAGAACCTCAACGAAACGCTGGAGACCGTTTTCCGCCATATCGAGGAATCCGCGAAAGGTACCGAATCCGAGGGGCAGTTTGCGGGGCTGTTTGACGACTTCGATGTCAATAGCAACAAGTTGGGCGCAACGGTGGCAAAGCGGAACGAAAAACTCTGCAAGCTGCTCATCGGCGTGGCGGATATGAACCTCGGCGATGTGAAAGACCATGATATTGACGCATTCGGCGACGCTTACGAATATCTGATGACCATGTACGCCTCCAATGCAGGCAAGTCGGGCGGTGAATTTTTCACGCCTGCCGATGTGTCCGAGCTTCTGACGCGGCTTGGCACAGTCGGAAAAACCGAAATCAATAAGGTCTATGACCCCGCGTGCGGTTCGGGTTCGCTGCTGCTGAAAGCCGAAAAGGTGCTTGGCAAGGACGCCATCCGCAACGGATTTTACGGGCAGGAGATCAACATCACGACTTACAACCTCTGCCGCATCAATATGTTTCTGCATGACATCGGATTTGACAAATTCGATATTGCCTGCGAGAATACGCTGACCAACCCCGCGCATTGGGATGACGAGCCGTTTGAGTTGATTGTCTCCAACCCGCCGTACTCCATCAAATGGGAGGGCGATGACAATCCGCTGCTTATCAACGACCCGCGCTTTTCTCCGGCGGGCGTGCTGGCACCGAAAAGCAAGGCGGATATGGCGTTTATCATGCACAGCCTTTCGTGGCTTGCGGCAAACGGCACGGCGGCGATTGTCTGTTTTCCTGGTATTTTGTACCGTGGGGGAGCGGAGCAGAAGATTCGGCGGTATCTTGTGGAAAACAACTTTGTGGACTGCATCATTCAGCTCCCCGCCAACCTCTTTTTCGGTACCTCCATTGCCACCTGCATTCTGGTGATGAAGAGAGGCAAAAGCGACAGCAAAACGCTTTTCATTGACGCGTCGAACGAGTGCATCAAGGTCACGAACAACAACAAGCTGACGCCCGAAAATATCGACCGCATTGTAGACACCTACGCAAACCGCGCAGAAATCGCGCATTTCTCGCACCTTGCCGCTTTTGAGGAGATCGAAGCAAACGACTTCAACCTTTCGGTCTCCACCTATGTGGAGCAGGAGGACAAGCGGGAGAAGATCGACATTGTCAAGCTTAATGCCGAGATCGAGGAGATTGTCAAGCGGGAAAATGTGCTGAGAGAGGAAATCCGGAAGATTATCGGGGAGATTGAGAAATGAAATGCAATATCAAAAGAAACTATATTCCATCTAATTATGAGATTATCAGAAATATCAAAAAAACTTGCGAAAAAAGAGGTTATAGCGAAGATGTGGGCATGTTACTTGCCAATTTGTTTGCATACATGATGCGGAAAAAAGCATGTGGTTGTTGTCATGCTTTTTCATCAGTCCTGTATGTTGCTTTTTCTGAATTGGGTTATGCTCCTTCGCTTTTTATAGGAGAATGCCAAAAGGATGGCTTAAAGCCGTTTGATCACTCATGGATTACTATTGATAACAAAATAATTGATATTGCTATATATTGCTCGCTTACCGAGGAAATCAACCTTATTTCTGGACCTGTTATTTTTGATGGAGATGTAGTGAGTGGAAAAACAGTTTCTACACATTATGGAATAAATACCGGTCTGCCAATGAGTCCGAGTACATTAACCGTCATAAACACACCGTTTGTAACTTACATGGATAGATCGCCATTTGAAAAAGATGGGTTGTGGGGCGTATTAAAAAAAGTATATCCAAAAGAAATTATTATTGATGAGAACCTCAAGAAAAAATACAGTAATGTTCAAAGAACATTCGTGAGGTAATTATGAGTAAACTTGAAGAATTGATAAAAGAACTTTGCCCTGATGGCGTGGATAATTATTATTTAGGCGATATAGGCAAATTCTACGGCGGTTTGACCGGAAAATCAAAAGATGATTTCAAAGATGGTAACGCAAAATTTATTACATACAAAAATGTATACTCCAACCCGGCTCTCGATATTAACCCCGTTGAAACGGTAAAAATTTTACCGAATGAAAATCAGCGAACATTGGAGTATGGCGATATAATTTTTACAGGATCCTCAGAAACTCCCGATGAATGCGGATTTTCTTCTGTAGTCACACGGATTCCAACTGAAAATTTATATCTTAATAGCTTTTGCTTCATCTATCGTTTGAACGATAAGAACATTTTACTTCCGGATTTTTCAAAGCATTTGTTCCGCTCCGATAATTTACGTTATCAAATTGGCAAAACGGCAAGCGGAGTTACAAGATTTAATGTTTCTAAGGATAAAATGGCAAAGGTGAAAATCCCCGTCCCGCCCATCCCTGTTCAAGAAGAAATTGTCCGCATACTGGACAGTTTTACGGAACTCACGGCGGAACTCACGGCGGAACTCACGGCGAGAAAGAAACA
>CAKRVU010000171.1 GCA_934408835.1 uncultured Oscillospiraceae bacterium
GGGTTACTCCGTAAAGAAGCGGTTCCCCAACGCCCAACAGTCCGGCTGGCAAGGCACCTGCAATGGTACGAGTTAAGTTGTTCTTTTTCATTCGGCGTGCTTTGATGTAAATCGCAATACAGGTACCTACCTGTCCGGCGCCAGCCATAGCAAGCACCGGGAACAGGGTAATCGAACCCAGTTGCTCCAGCTGTATGGCGTAAATTGGAATCAGCGCCTGATGCATGCCGACCAGAACCAACGGTAAAAAGAGGGCAGCCAAAATATAACCGGAGATAGCGGAAATAATTGGATTGGAAGAAGCGATCAGGAAGTTTAATACAACCATCAATCCATCGGAAACCCATCCGGTAAGCGGCATAACAACAAACACCATCAAAACGGAGGTAACAATAATGGTAATTGTCGGCGTCACAATCAAATCAAGCACATCCGGTATATGTTTTCGCACGAATTTTTCAATCTGCGCTAAAATAAATACACCGAAAATAACTGATAAAATTCCGCCTCGTCCGTCTTTCAAAATAGAGGACATCGGGTTGCTTTCATCATAAAGTCCCACCAGCATGGCAATATTGTTGATGGTCGTCATAATCGACATGGCGCCAACCATACCTCCAAGCGCGGGAGTTGCGCCAAATACCTTGGCCGAATTGATTCCCACATAGATCGCAAAATAGGTCATGAAGGAACCGCCCATTAAAGAAAGGAAGAAAATCAATAACGACAAGATATTGTTATCAGCCGGAATGCTACCAGACTCCTGTAGGTTGGTCAACAAGCCTGCAATTCCGTTGAACAGACCGGCTGCGATAATGGCCGGAATCAACGGAATAAAAATATTGGCAATGGATTGGAAGAATTTTTTTGCCTTCCCCTCTTTTTGCTTCCCTTTTATCTGCTGCTTGTTGGCTTGCCAATCGCCAATTTCCTGAACGTCTGAAACGCTATCTTCTGCTGACGCTTCCTCGCCGCCCAGTTCTTGATGAATCAAATCCATCAACTTTTTCGCTCTCCCAGGACCAACGATTACCTGGCAGGCGCCTTCTGCCTCTACCACGCCCATAACGCCGTCTAACGCTTTGAGCTGTTCCCGATCGGCCTTACTTTGATCTTTTAAACGGAAGCGGAGTCTTGTCATACAGTTTTCTGCTGAGATGATATTTTCCTTCCCGCCAACAAGATCTATAATCTTTTGGATAAATTCTTGCTGTTTGTCCATCACTCTCTACTCCTTTTCAGCCTTTTGAACGGCAAGCCGAACCTTTCCAGACCCTTTTTCCAACTGTTGTCTCGCTACGTCTGGATCACAATTCAGTAAAATTGCAACAATTGCCGTTTTTGCACTTCCATTGCAAGCCTTTAGCATGGACGCAGCCGTTTCGCGCGTTGCTCCGGTTGCCTGCATTACAATGTTTTGCGCACGCACCTGCAATTTTTCGTTTGTCTGCAAAACATCAACCATTAGGTTTTGATAAGCTTTCCCTATGCCAACCATGGAAGCGGTAGAAATCATATTCAAAATCATCTTTTGACAAGTACCGGCTTTTAAACGGGTAGAACCTGTCAATACCTCAGGACCGGCAACAGCTTCAATGGCAACATCCGCATACTCCGCAACCTTGCTGTCATGACAGCATGCAATACTGATTCGTTTACATCCAACTTCACCGGCATAACAAAGTCCGCCGATCACATAAGGGGTTCTTCCACTGGCCGCAATTCCTACCACAACGTCCTTATCAGATAAGCCCAGTTCCTTCAAATCCTCGCGCGCAAGCTCTTGGCTATCCTCGCTTCCTTCAACAGCGCGGACAAACGCCTGATCGCCGCCGGCAATTAAACCAATCACCTTGTTTTCATCCACACCAAAGGTTGGAACGCATTCCACCGCGTCCAAGACACCCAAGCGTCCGCTGGTTCCGGCACCCATATAAATCAGTCGTCCATCCTGCTCAAATGCAGCCGTCACAATCTCAACTGCCTCAGCAATTTGATCCAGTTGACTGTGCACCGCAGCGACAACTCGATTGTCCTCCTCGTTCATAATCGAAACGATTTCTTTCGGAGTCATCAAATCGAGTTCCATTGTCTTTTCGTTTCTTTGTTCTGTAGACAACCCTTTCAATTCTAACATAAACATTCCCCTCTCAAAATAACTTTGCAAAGATTCCAGTCTTCATCAACCAGTAAAATATTAGCGTACTTCCCGGCATCCAAACTTCCCATTTCGGAGAACTCACCAATTTCCCTTGCCGGAACTGCAGTTGCCATCCAAACGGCGTCCTCTGGTGCAATTCCAAAAGCAATCGCCGTTTTCATACAATCAAACAAATTGGTGACAGAGCCAGCAATCGTCCCATCTGCCAAAGTGGCACGATTACCGCAAACATTGACTGCCAATCCTCCCAACTGATAGGAACCATCGTCAAGACCGGTTGCCATCATAGAGTCGCTGATTAACGCAATGCGGTTCCTTCCAAACAACTTTAGCGCCGCTCGCACCATAGATGGATGTACATGAATCCCATCACAAATAAGTTCAGCAACGCAATCTGCCTCAGCGGCAGCGCCAACAACGCCAGGGGCACGATGAGAAAAGGGTGGCATTGCATTAAATAGATGTGTGATATGAGTAACCCCCGCAACAATGGCTTTCGCTGCGACATCGTAGTCAGCCGTTGTGTGTGCAATGGATGTTTTTACCTGCTTAGAAACCGATTGAATGTATTCCATCGCCCCTTCCAGCTCAGGGGCAATACACGCTATTTTGATCTTGCCGTCCGCCGCCTTCTGCAATCGTTCAAAAAACGTGATATCCGGCAATCTCAAATATTCAGGGTTCTGCGCTCCGCGTTTTTCATAGGAAAAAAAGGGACCTTCCATATTAATTCCACAGAACATAGCGCCTGTTTGGCTTTGATAAGAAGCAGCTGTTTTAAAAATTTCAGTCAATTTCTCGATCGGCAATGTCATAGAGGCGGGGCAAATAGCGGTGATCCCATGACGCGCCTGATACCTGCTAATAGCGTCTAACGCTTCAACTGTACCATCGCAAAAATCATAACCATCACAACCGTGAAAGTGAATATCAATCAGACCCGGAATGGCAAAACATCCTTCCGCGTCTAGCACTTCACCAACAGGGCGCTCAGAAATTCGTTCTCCATCGGTATATAACTCCCGTTCGGAAAACCCGGTAC
>CAKRVU010000172.1 GCA_934408835.1 uncultured Oscillospiraceae bacterium
GTATGGGCGGAGTCGCTTTTGATGGGGATGCCGACCGGTGTCTGGCTGTCGATGAAAATGGAGAATTGATCGACGGAGATCAGATGATCGCTATTTTTGCGCGGGAATGGAGAGAGAGAGGCGTTTTAACCGGAAATACGGCGGTGGTGACAGTGATGTCCAATCTCGGCTTTTTCCTGTTTGCGCAGCAAGAGGGAATCGCGGTAGAAAAAACCAAGGTAGGAGATCGGTATGTGCTGGAACATATGAAAAAAAATCACTATGTTTTGGGTGGCGAGCAATCAGGTCATATTATTTTTCATGATTTTGCCACAACCGGTGACGGACAGCTTTCCGCAATTCAATTGCTTTCCATTTTGCAAAAGAAAGATTGCCCTTTGTCTGTGCTTGCTTCTTGTATGGAGCGTTTTCCGCAGGTGCTTGTCAATGTCTCAGCAAGCGCAGAACAAAAACGGCAGTTTGAGACAAGTGAGCATTTAGCAGAGCTGATCGCCAGGGAGGATCAGAAATTGGGGAATACCGGGAGAGTGTTGGTGCGCGCATCTGGCACAGAGCCGATTATTCGTGTGATGCTTGAAGGTCAGAAGCTTGACGAAATCACATATCTTGCGAATGCGATTGCGAATGAAATTCAGCGGGTCATTGGAGCTGTTGAGACGATATGAGGATAGCGGAGCAATGGAAAGATTATAAATTACTGGACGCGTCGGGCGGCGAGCGATTGGAACAATGGAAGGATGTTGTTTTAATTCGACCGGATCCTCAGATTATTTGGAATACCCCTAAAAATCATCCTCTTTGGAACCGTGCGGACGCACAGTACCATCGCTCTGCAAAAGGCGGGGGAGAATGGGAATTTTTTCATCGCCCAGTTCAGGCGCGGGAGCTTCATTATCGAGATTTGTGTTTTAAAGTGCAGCCGACCAATTTTAAACATATGGGACTTTTTCCGGAACAGGCAGTCAACTGGGATTTCTTTTCCGATTTGATTCGATCTGCAAATCGCCCTATTTCGGTACTGAATCTGTTTGCCTATACCGGCGGAGCCACTTTAGCGGCAGCGCGCGCCGGCGCCGCGGTATGTCATTTGGATGCGTCTAAAGGAATGGTTCAGTGGGCAAGGGAAAATGCGACGCTTTCTGGGCTTCAGAAAGCACCTGTTCGCTGGATTGTGGATGACTGTGAGAAATTTGTGACGCGTGAAATCAAACGCGGCAGACGATATGACGCGGTGATTATGGATCCTCCTTCTTACGGTCGCGGACCGGGCGGAGAGCTGTGGAAACTGGAGGAGACTCTTTTTCATCTGTTGCAGTTGTGTGAGAATCTGCTGTCGGACGCTCCTTTGTTTTTTGCTTTGAATTCGTATACAACCGGTTTATCAGCTGCAACTATGAAGTATCTGTTGGGAGTTACAATAGGGCATCATTTTTCTTCTTTATCGGCTGATGAAATCGGTCTTTTGGTGGAAGCTTCCGGTCAAGCGCTTCCATGTGGGTCTACTGCGCTTTGTCTCAATGCGAATCTGGATTCAAAAGAGGTGAAAGGATGAAAACGCCTTTGATTCGGACGGAAAACCTAGGCTTTTCCTATGCCGGACGTCAGGCGCCTGTGCTTTCAAATGTCAATTTTTCGTTGGACGCAGGGGAATGGGTAGCTATTGTTGGTGCGAATGGCTCGGGGAAATCGACCTTTGCCCGGGAATTAAACGCCCTTTTGCTGCCGGTTGAGGGAACCGTTTGGGTAGATAAAATCGACACTCGGGACGAAAGCCTGATTTTGGAAGTCCGGCGGCGTGTTGGTATGGTATTCCAAAATCCTGACAATCAATTGGTGGCGACCTTGGTAGAAGAGGATGTGGCGTTTGCGCCGGAAAATCTTGGAGTGCCGACAGAGGAGCTGCGCAGTCGGGTGCAAGAAGCGCTTGATGCCGTTGGAATGGAGGAGTATTCCCACTGTGCGGCGCATCAGCTGTCCGGCGGACAAAAGCAGCGGGTTGCCATTGCCGGCATTTTGGCAATGCGCCCGCGCTGCATCGTTTTAGATGAGGCGACCGCCATGTTGGATCCGCAGGGACGACAGGAGGTGCTTCGCACTGTCAGGGAATTGCAAACGCGATATCGGACAGCGGTGATATGGATTACCCATTTTATGGAAGAAGTGGTTGCTGCAGATCGCGTCCTCGTTTTTGCAGACGGGAAGGTATTAACAGAAGGTTCGGTGCAGGAAGTGTTTCGTCAGACCTCGCTTTTATCGCGGGCTGGATTAGAGCTGCCTCCTGCAATTGCGCTTTCGCAATGGTTGATTTCGCAGGGATATCTCTCGGAACAGCCCATTTTCACTTTAGAAGAATGCGCATTGGCTTTACAGAAACGATTGGAGGAAAAAACATGCCGCTGATCGAACTCAAGGATATTGCGTATACTTATAAAGCAGAAAAAAAAGAACGTATTCCGATGGCGCTTCATTCCATTTCGTTGTCTATTGATCAAGGAGATTTTATTGGACTCATAGGGCGTACCGGTTCTGGAAAGACGACCCTTTTGCAGCTGATGAACGGAATTCGAAAACCAACCTCGGGGAGCGTCTGCTATCAGGGGCGTGAGCTTTGGAAGGACAAGCTGTTGCGCAAACGGATTTATTCTGAAATTGGAATGGTCTTTCAATACCCGGAAAATCAATTGTTTGAGGAGACTGTGGAGCGGGATATCGCGTTTGGGCCCAAAAATATGGGGCTAAGTCAGGAAGAAATTTCTGCGCGTATTAGAGAAATCACCGATTTATTACAGATATCGTCCCGGCTATTGAAGCGAAATCCCTTTGAGCTTTCCGGTGGTGAAAAGCGGAGGGTTGCCATTGCCGGCGTACTGGTTATGCGTCCGGCGGTTTTATTGTTGGATGAACCAACGGTGGGTCTTGATCCCAAGGGGCGTCGTGAGCTGTTATCCCTGATTCGTTCTTATTACAGGGAATATGGGGCAACTATCCTGATAAGTTCTCATCATATGGATGATATCGCCTCTATGTGTAACAAGGTTTTGGTCTTGGAAAAAGGGGAAATGGTTTCCTTTGGTTCTCCATCGCGCATCTTTTCTGACTCAGCGTTATTACAGCAATTGGGATTGTCTTTGCCGTCGTATGCCGAAATTTTTCACCGATTAAAACAACATGGTATTCCGG
>CAKRVU010000173.1 GCA_934408835.1 uncultured Oscillospiraceae bacterium
GGGAAAGTCGGTGCTGGGGAGGAAGCTGTATGCGGTGGGCATTGGAAATATGAAAAACGCCGTATTATATGCGGGCGGTATTCACGCACAGGAGTGGATTACTACTTCTTTGTTGCTGCGTTTTTTTGATGAGCTTTGCACTGAAGGGGAGATGTACGGAGTTCAGTTGGCGGATATTTGGGAAAACCGCGGACTGATTGTATTACCGTTATGCAACCCGGACGGGGTGGAAATCGCCCTTGGTGGAAGCAAAACGGCGCGCCACCTTTCCGGATTGGTAGAACAAATGCAGGCGCAATCGGAACGAAGTTGGCAGGCAAACGCGCGCGGGGTAGATTTAAACCATAATTTTGACGCCGGTTTTTCGCAGCTGCGGAAAATGGAAGAGGAAAGCGGGATTACAGGACCGGGACCGCGGCAATATGGCGGGAAGCTTCCTGGTTCGGAGCCGGAGACGCGGGCGATCATGTCGGTTTGTATTGGGCTGAATGTCAAAAAAGTATTCGCTTATCACTCGCAGGGGGAAGAAATTTACTACGATTACGGGGAGAACACGCCGTCAAACGCAAGGCTTTTGGCGGACGCGCTTGCCGCATGCAGCGGATATCAGGTTTGTAAGCCCGAGGGGCTTGCCTCTCACGGAGGCTTGAAGGATTGGTTTATTCAAACAACGGGACGACCGGGGTTCACCATTGAAGTTGGAAAGGGAGAAAATCCCCTCCCGATCACAGATTTGGATTCGATTTATCAAAAGCTTCGGGAATTGATGCTGATTGGGATTTTAATCTGATTAGGCGATACGCGACGGTCAAAAGACGCAAAAAACAGACGTGTTCCCAAAAGAGCGCGCCTGAGTATATTTTAGTTGATTGGAATGTCCGTTGTTGGTGATAAGAGACCAGCCGGCACCGGGTTTCGGCAACCAGCGGCATTGGTTTAGCAAAAGAATTAGAGCAGTTTGCGGATTTTCAGGATGATTGCGGCAATCAGCACCAGAAAGATCGCCGTGCCTACGGCAAACCAAAAATTGGGGATGGGAAGATTGCTGACGTTCATTCCGTAAAAGCTGCTGACAACGGTAGGAATCGCGAGCAAAATGGTAAGGGAGGTGAGCACTTTCATGACGATATTCAGGTTGTTGGAGATAATGGAAGCGTAAGCGTCCATGGTGCCGCTCATGATGTCGCGGTAAATGGAGCACATTTCAATGGCTTGCTTGATTTCAATCAGAACGTCTTCCAAAAGATCTTTGTCCTCATCGTATAACTTTAACAGGCGACCGCGGAATATCTTTTGTAAGGTTGCCTCGTTTGCATTGAGGGATGTAGAAAAGTAAACCAAGCTTTTTTCCAGTTCCATCATATGAAACAGCTCTTTATTTCTCATTGATTTTTGGAGCAGCTGTTCCGCATAATCAGTCATTTTGCTGATTTGTTTGAGGTAGCTCAGATAAGTTTGAGAAATGCGGTAAAAAATTTGGAAGATTAAGCGGGTGCGCAGTCTGGTATCCACACTGCGGACAAAGCCGCTGGTGAAGTCGCGAATGATGGGGGAGTCTTTGATACAGACGGTGATGAGCGTTTTTTCCTTCATAATAATGGCAAGCGGGAGAGTCGTATAGACCACCGCCCCGTTTTCATCAATTTGGCGGTCGGGGATGTCGACGATAATCGCAGTCTGGTCATCCTCCATGTCAATATGAGAGGTTTCCTCCTCGTCCAGTGCGGCGCTAAAAAAAGTCGGTTCTACCTCTAGGCGTTCAATGATTGTACGGCGCTCTGTTTCAGTCGGCGCAACCATATTGACCCAAGTGTAATCGGACAGTCCATCGGTCGGTTGTATCTGATGATCAATGGTTTTATAATATTCGAGCATAGCAGTTCCTCCGAAAATACCGAATTAACGGTAAAATTCATTGGCGGCTGCAAAGAAAAAACAGCCGCGTGTTATTCCAGCATGGTCGCCCTATGTCATCGGCCATTTTTCTTCCTCCTTTCCAAATTAGAACAAACTATTTTTATGATAGCTCAGTTTTGCCCGTTTGTCAAATATTACTTTTTTAATCAGTTTATTTGGCGCTGCTCTAAACTCAGTTGCCCATCAGCTGAAGGGGTGCCGGTGGGGTTGCGAGGCAGGTTGTTTTGTCTCCGAACAATGGGTTGTATACCCTATTATTTCATGCTTTCAGACGGATTATTACACTGAGCTGGTGGATACCTCCAGCGTTTGGTAATCCTTCACCGCAGCTAAAACGCCGTAGGACAACAGCCGCTCTTCGGACATGGTGGATGCAACGCCGATAACAGCCCGGGCACCGGCTCGTTTAGCGGATTCTATCCCTGACGGCGCGTCCTCGAAAACGACGCAATCTTCGGATTTTACGCGGAGCAGTTCTGCTGCTTTCCAATACAGATCCGGTTCTGGTTTTCCGGGAATGATTCCATCGTTATAAGCCACCTTATCAAAGTCAAACCATCGCCCTAGGGAGAGATGTTCAAAAAAGAATTCCACGTTATTCAGTGAGGACGCGGTTGCGATGGTGATCGGCGTCTTATACTTTACCAGCTCGTCCAGAAAATGGGGGAGACCATCTGCAAGACGGAAGTCGTCCGGGTGCTCTAAACACAATGCGCGGTAAACGGTTTCTTTTTCTTCTTCGAGCGCCTCAATTTCCGTTTGAGATAGCTCCTTTTGGAAAAAATAAGGAAGGGATGCGTTGGCATTTCTTCCGTGCACATAAGTTTCAAATTCTTCGTTGGATGGAGTGCGACCGATGGCGTTCTCCAAAAAAATTTTCCAGGACGCTTCTTGAAACAGCTGATCAAAAAACATCGTTCCGTTAAAATCGAATATAACGCCACCTGTTGGGACGCTGATATCAGAACTAAGCTTCAATTGCATAAGGGTTCCTTCCTTTCCGGGTTGTTTGCAGGTGAAACGATTCAGAGGGTACGCGCGTGTATCATGAAAGAAGGATGCGCCGGCTGCTTATTTTGTTTAGTATAGCATAGATTTCAAAATATTGTCAATTGCTTTTGGCTCGTTTTTGGACCTACGGGTGATGTTTACCGGAAATGCAGGCGGAATATCGGCGCGTTGCCGACATTTTGTTGGGCTCATTGCGGTAAAAATGAAAAAAGATTGGGTTCCCTTATTGACGTAGGGTGATTTTTGGG
>CAKRVU010000174.1 GCA_934408835.1 uncultured Oscillospiraceae bacterium
AACGCGGTCGTTTCCAATCAGAATTTCCTGATCTTCTACATTTGCGCGAACTCCGAGACCGGTCAGGGATTCAAATTCCGTACAGGTTGGAACAAAAACGCCTCGGTCGGCGGCGGTTTGACAAATAGCTTGTCCTAATGGGTGCTCCGACAGATGTTCGGCGGATGCTGCAAAACCCAATGCGCTTTCCTCCGGTATACTTGAACGAAAATCAACCACAACTGGTTTACCGGTGGTTATGGTTCCGGTTTTATCAAAGATGGCATTGGCAACGCTTCCGGCAGTTTGAAGCGCTTCGCCGCTTTTAATCAGAATCCCGTGTTCCGCACCCTTTCCGGTTCCCACCATAATGGCTGTCGGTGTGGCAAGACCGAGGGCGCACGGACAGGCGATGACCAGTGTTGAAACGGCTGATAACAGGGCGGCTTGAACGTCTTTTGTCAAGAGAATCCATAGCAAAAAAGTGAGGATGGCAATGCCGATGATGGTGGGGACAAAGACGCCGGATACCCGATCTGCCAGTTTTTGGATCGGCGCTTTTTTCCCTTGCGCGTCCTCCACCATCTGTATAATTTTGGAAAGCATGGTATCCTTTCCGACATGCTTTGCTGTCATGATAAAGCTGCCGGTTTGATTTAATGTCCCTCCAATTGCAGAGTCGCCCGCCTTTTTTTCGACCGGGAGGCTTTATCCGGTCAGCATCGATTCGTCTATAGCGGATGTTCCGGATTCCAATACGCCGTCCACCGGTATCTGCTCTCCAGGGCGAACCAGCAATCTATCGCCGATCGATACCTCTGTGATAGGGACAACCTGCTCTGTGCCGTTTTTCAAAACGGTTGCGGTGTTCGGACGAAGCTTGAGCAGCTTTTGAATGGCGCTGGAGGTTTTTTCCTTTGCGCCTTCCTCCAAGTATTTACCAAGTAGAATCAGAGTGATAATGGTGGCGGACGACTCAAAGTAAATCGGTTTCATTTGTCCGTGCGTTACGGCAATTGGGGCAAAGAATCCGTTATAGAGGCTTAGTAGATAAGCGGCAGTTGTTCCCAATGCGACCAGCACGTCCATATTTGCAGTCTTTTGACGCAAAGCATGAAAGGCGGATCGATAAAAACGGGCGCCTATTAGAAATTGGACGGGTGTTGCGAGAATCAGCTGTACCCATTCGTTGTGGAGAAAGGCGGTGACGGAATTGTGGATTCCAATCAGATTTAGCAGCATTCCTAAAAGCATTGGCGCTGTTAGCAATGCCGATAGGATGAGGAGATTGCGATTTTGTTTTCGGGTAGCATTGTCGCTAAGCGGCGCACCTCCTTCCGAAACCGGGAAGGCGTGGTAGCCGGAACGTTCTACTAGAGCGATCAAATCTTTTTCGTTTGACGGATCCGTTACGGTAACTGTCGCCCGTTTGGTCGTTAAATTCACGGTTGCAGAAAGAACATCCGGCTCCTTCGAGAATTGTTTTTCTAAAAATAAGGCGCAGTTTGCACAACTCATTCCTTCGATTCTCAAGGTGATTGTTTTGCTCATAAATGATATCCTCCAGTAAAACAAAAAAGCAGGCAGAGAAAAACGCCTGCTTTTTGTTATTGCGCAAGATAGGTTTTTACCATAGATTGTAGTAGTTCGTCCCGGTCAATCTTGCGGATCAGGCTTCGTGCGTTATTGTAGGTTGTGATGTAAGTAGGGTCCTCTGAAAGGATGTATCCGACAATCTGATTGGTGGGGTTATAGCCTTTTTCTTTTAATGCGTCATAGACCTGCGTCAAGATTTGTTTTAATTCTACTTCGCGGTCATCGCAAACAGAGAATGTTACAGTTTTATCCTGCATGATGAAACCTCCTGAATCAAAAATTCAAAGTCAACCATTTATTATCTATTAATCCATTATACTATATTTTAAAATGGAAAACAAGGTTTTTCAGGATGTTTTTTGAAGGCTGTTTAAAATCTTCTTGTCAGATATCAAGGTTCCGTCTTTGAGTTCGATGTTTCGGTCGGTTTGCTCTGCGATGGCGCTGTCATGGGTAATGAGCAGTACGGTTCGACCCGATTGATTTAGATGATAAAGGATTGTCATAATATCCTTGCTGGAGGCGCTGTCCAGGTTTCCGGTTGGTTCATCGGCTAACAGAATAGGAGGTCGCGCCGCGATAGCTCGTGCGATCGCTGTTCGCTGCTGTTGACCACCAGACATTTTAGTAGGCAAATGTTCTTTGCGATTGGAAAGACCCACCTGTTCCAGCGCATCGATAGCGAGCAAACGTCGCTTTTGTTTCGGGATTTTTTGATAAATCAATGGAAGTTCAACATTTTCCAATGCGGTTAACGTATTAATGAGATGGAAACTTTGAAAAATAAAACCGATTGTGCGGTTTCGGATTCGGCTGAGTGCCCGCGGCGAGAGTCGGGAAGTGGAGGTTCCATTTAGATAGTATTCGCCCGAGCTGGGCACATCCAGACATCCGAGAATGTTCATCAAGGTGCTCTTTCCGGATCCGGAGCTTCCGATAATTGATGTAAACTCTCCCTTTTCAAATGTAAGTGAGATTTGATTTAATGCAACTACCGGTTGACAGCCGGAAGGATATTTTTTGGTGATTTGATAAAGCTCTATTTGCGACAATAGTATCCTCACTCCTTTTTCATAGTATTTGCGAAGAAGGGATTGATATGAAAAAATGTTTTTTGAATATTTTTAAAAATTAAGATGTTTCTTTCCGGTTGTCAATGTTGATGCGACTGATTTGTGAGATACATCGCTGGTTGTTCGGAATGCCAGCTCGAGCCGGTTTCCATTTTAGACTTCATGTGAGTTTGCTAGTAGTCGTGTTACATCAGACAATCAACAGCCATTATTATAGAAAAAAGAATCCTTGTTGCAATGAGGCTGCCAAAGAATCAGAAACAAAAGCCTAAACGATTTGCCATGGGTACTGCGAAACCGGTTTGTTATCAAGCTGCGGGTTTTTACGCAAAAATGTAAAATAATGCTTGACAGGAATTGTGCTGGTATGTTATAATCACTTTAACCGCTTATTCCGGGTTGAAAGTGCGCTCTGCTGCGCCGCCCGTCATAGCGAGATTTTATGGAAAGAGGATTGTCATGTACGCAATTATTGAAACAGGTGGAAAGCAATATCAAGTTTGTGAAGG
>CAKRVU010000175.1 GCA_934408835.1 uncultured Oscillospiraceae bacterium
GAGACCGTGTCCACCAAGGTGGTCAAGATCATCCAGAGCTACACCGGCGTGGTGGACAAGATGGTGTGGAGGAAGAATTTTTAGCCTCACTTTTATTAAATGGTCTTCTAAATCCGTAGCGGTGGTATATGTCTTCTCTGCCTAATACCGATGACTCTCGAGTAATTCGCTCAATCTCCGATCTAGTCTCTTTAAAGGCTGAAATCGGCTTTGATTGCTGGTTTAGGGGGCAATCCAATGCTGCCTTTGATTTGAATCCGGGCGTGTTCCGCTCTCTCGATTTTGAAAGAGCGGAGAGGCAAATGCTTGATGAGTTTAAACATTCGGCTCTATCTCGTTCTGATGTTCATCCCGAAGATTACTGGGATTGGTTGGTTTTAGCCCAGCATCATGGTCTTCCGACCCGTTTATTGGACTGGTCAGAAAATCCTTTGCAGGCACTGTTCTTCGCAGTGTCTGGTGTTTCATCGGCTGATGTTGACGCCAAGTTGTTTGTCCTAAAACCGAGGGACTTAAATCGCAATGCCGTCGGTCCTCAATTTTCTAGTCCTATAGTTCTTAGAGAAGAAAATGATGTCCTGACATCTTATCGTCCTGACAGAAGTTCAAATAGCGGGGCAATTCCTGTTGCAGTCGCAGCAGCTAACGGCTTCTCTAGAATCGTTGCACAAAACGGTGTGTTTACACTTCACCCAAAGCCCTATGTCGAAAGTTCTGTTGAGGTATTCGGTTCAGGAATTTGTCAGGAATTCATCGTTCCTAAAGATGCTAAATCTGAAATTAAAAGGGAACTGGAATTTGTATGTATTAATGAGTCTTCTTCATATCCCGATTTAGACCACCTTGGAGCTTATATTAGGCGTAATCATTCCGGAAACGTTAGGTTATGAGTGGGATGGCTAGATTCGAAAAAGCCGATAGCTCAACATCTCAGGTTGAGTATATTCATGCTTTATATCCCTATTTAAATTTAGACCCCATCTATCAACGCGAAAGTGGCGTCTGGTCCAAAGAGCGTAAACAGCTGTTTATTGATTCTCTAATTAACGGATTCGATGTTCCAAAGATTTATTTAAACAAAGTTGAATACTCTGAAGAGATTGACGGTGAAGAAAAGCTAATACGCTATGAAGTTATCGATGGTAAGCAGCGTATTGAATCAATTGAAGAGTTTTTAAACGATAATTACCCGCTATCTGATACTTTTCATTTACTTGATGATGAGGACTCTGTGGGTTCTGGCGGTCTATATTATTCAGAACTTGTTTCAAAATATCCAGAAGTCGTGTATAGATTATTGCACTACAGCTTCGATATTGTTGTTCTCGATCATCAACAGGAAGATTTTGTTGATGAGTTTTTTATTAGACTTAATGGTGGCGAACCACTAAATGCTCAAGAGAAACGAAATGCATGTTCTTGTTATTTGAGAACTCGTGTTAAGAAAATCTCCAGCAAGGATAAATTCGTCAACAAATGTCTTATTCCACGATCTCGTTACAAGAATGATGAGCTTGTTGCCAAGTTTTTCTCTATTGCAGATCAATTTGGAGAGTTAGGAAAAATTTCTGACATTAAAAAGAATAGGCTAGATCGTCTATACGAAAGATCAAAGAATAATGAATTGACCTCACAGAGCATCGTGCTTATTGAGAGCAGGGTGAAAGAGACCTTAGCGCTTTTATATAAGGTATTTGGTACCTCTGATCCTCTCATTCGAAGTGTGGGGAATGTTGTTGTCTACTTTATTTCGGCATTTACGTGTCCTGAATTATGGGTTAATACAAGTGTTAAGGAATATATTCGCTCGTTTGAAAAGCTAAGGAAGGATATTGTTAACAAAGATTTTGAAATTATGACCGTTCGTGAACAAACGATTTTTATGATTTGCGATGAATATAATTCATATGTTCAATCCGCTAATGATGGCTCGGCTCTCTCTTGGAGATCTTGCTGCATTAATTGTTTTATTAAAGCTAAAGGAGATTTTGATGACTTCTATCTTCTTATGGCTCCATATTTATATTGACGCTTTAGTGCTGTTGACGCCTGCAAATAGGCCATAGTTGTCAATTTGTTTATGCGCATCGTCGTCCGTCAACCCAATCGCCAGCCGCTGATGCGACGGCCTCCAGGTCGCGCACGATCTGGAGGCCTTTAAGGTGGCTCTGACATCCTCGAGCTTATTGCTGGAGCGACGAGCACGAGGATGAGGTGGACAAGGTCTAGACGAGGGATCTGTTTAAGAGGGGTTAGTCATCATATGGCTTCTATAAGACGACCTGTTATTAAACGAGTGGATGAAGAGCCAACTTCATTTGCGATTCAATCTGCTTTCGATAGAAATTCGCTAAGCAGAAAGGAAGATATTGCCGATTTCCTAAAAATGTTGCTCATGGTTAAGCCGCCTTATACCTTTATAGTTGATTCACCTTGGGAAACGGGTAAGACTTTTTTCGTAAAACAAATTGAATGGATTCTAAAAAGTCTCAATCCGGCTTTTGGCGCTAATCACATTGAATTGGGTTCTCAATTCAAGGATATAGTGAAGGATGACGCTATTCGCCATTTTGTTCCCTTGTATTTTAATGCATGGGAAAATGATCATTTTGATGATCCGATTCTTCCGCTTCTGGCTTCTTTTTCCGAATCTATTGGTGAAAGTTGCGTTGATACATCATTAAATATCCCGCTGCTAATCTCAGAAATAATTAACTGTATTCTTGCAATCCACAATATCGATATTGATATTAAAAATCTATCCAACTGTTTCGATGAAAAGGATTTTCTAGAAGATTATAGGGACCGAACTGAGCTACGGCAGAAGTTAAATCGGCTTATATCGAGTTTAATTCCGAGAGTTGCTAGATTTGCCGTACTATTTATCGACGATTTGGATCGCTGTAGGCCTGAATTTGCTATTCGTTTTTTAGAGCAGACAAAAGCCATATTTCAACTTCCAAATGTAATCGTTGTTTATTCTACGGATATTGTTCAGCTTTCCCGTTCGCTTGAAGGGGTCTATGGTTCTCATTTTTCTGGCAGGGCCTATCTAGAACGTTTCTATGATAAGCGTATAGAGCTTCAACGCATTATGCCTTTGGATTACTTAGAGTTTAAGGGGCTAAGAGTTAACAGGGGTCACCCGTTT
>CAKRVU010000176.1 GCA_934408835.1 uncultured Oscillospiraceae bacterium
AGAATATAGTGAGGCTTGTGCTTCTGCGGGTTATCGTCATTCTGCAAAATCCCTCACAAAGGAAGAAATTGCAAACAGAGTCTTGAAGGAGAGGGTTGAACTTCTTCCGAAAAACAGCCTTCGCAATCCGGTAGTCGAAAAGATTCTGAATCAGATGATTAATGTCGTCAATGCTGTCATTGATGAATATGGCAAACCGGACGAAATACGCATTGAACTTGCCCGTGAGCTCAAAAAATCTGCGAAAGAGCGCGAGCAAATGACTTCGGCAATTGCGAAATCGACAAAAGAGTATGAAGAGTTGGCTGAAAAACTGCGTTCAGAATTCGGTATCCTCAATGTGAGCCGTAATGATATAATCCGTTATCGATTATGGAAAGAATTGGAGAACAATGGTTACAAGAGTTTATATTCGAATAAATACATTCCTAAAGAGAAACTGTTTTCCAAGGATGTTGAAATTGAGCATATAATTCCTCAAGCCCGTCTGTTCGACGATTCTTTTGCGAACAAAACTCTCGAGTACAGCGATGTTAATAGAGAAAAAGGTAATTCGACGGCAATGGATTATGTTCACAACAAATATGGAGCGGAAGAAGCGGAAAACTATCGGCAGAGAGTGCAGAAACTCTATAATGATGGCTTTCTCGGGAAGACAAAGAAAGAGCATCTTTTGATGCGGGAGTCTGAGATTCCGGACGGATTCATCAATAGGGATTTGCGTGAAACACAGTATATTGCAAAGAAAGCAAAGGAGATATTGGAAGAACTTGTTCCTTATGTGGTCTCGACAACCGGCTCAATTACTGACAGACTTCGTGAAGATTGGCAACTCGTAAATGTGATGCAAGAGTTGAACTGGGATAAGTATTCAGCGCTCGGGCTCACTGAAGTAAGAGAAGACCGTGAAGGCAGACGGATAAGGAAGATTAAAGACTGGACAAAACGCAATGACCACAGACATCACGCGATGGATGCGCTGACAATTGCGTTCACAAAGCGTTCTTACATTCAATACCTAAACTATCTGAATGCGCGTTTGCAAAAAGATTGTGGAGATGAGGCTATCATTAACCTTGATGAATATGTGCTTGAGGACTTGAACAATGTCGAAAAAACTCAGATTGCCGCTGTGGTTCGCGCTATCGAAAGAAGCCAGCTTTATCGTGACGGAGGCAAGCTTCGTTTTTGTCCGCCGATGCCGTTGGATGAGTTCCGGGCAGAGGCGAAGCGGCATTTGGAGGCGGCTCTTGTTTCAATAAAGGCAAAGAACAAGGTTGTGACCCGCAATACTAACATCACCAAAAAAGCCGGTGGAACAAATCGAAAAGTTCAATTGACGCCTCGTGGGCAATTGCATAACGAGACTGTTTATGGGAAAACTAAGCAGTATTCATTAGCCGAAGAGAAAGTGGGCTCGTCATTTACGCTGGAAAAAATTGCGACTGTCGCAAAGAAAGCATATCGGGAGGCGTTGTTGGCAAAGCTCGAAGAGTTCGGCGGCGATCCGAAGAAGGCATTCTGCGGCAAAAACAGTTTGGACAAAAATCCGGTTTGGTTGAATCCTGCCCATTCCGCGTCTGTTCCGGCAAGGGTCGGAGTTGTAGGGATGACAGAAACATATACAGTCCGAAAAGAAATCAGTAAGGATCTTAAATTGGACAAGGTGGTTGATGCCGGCATTCGTTCCATTTTGAAAGCTCGTTTGGAAGAATACGGAGGCGATGCTGCAAAAGCGTTTTCAAACCTTGACGAGAATCCTATTTGGCTTAATAAAGAGAAGGGTATTACAATCAAAAGGGTCACGATTTCCGGGGTAAGTAATGCGACAGCATTGCACGACAGGCACGAGAATGTTGGAGATGTGATTCTTGACGGAGATGAGTGTAGAATGCCTTCAGATTATGTGAGCTTGAGTAATAATCATCACATAGCAATCTATGTTGATTCCGATGGAAACTATCAAGAAAAGGTTGTCTCATTTTTTGAGGCTACCGCTCGCGCAACGGATGGAGTACCTATCGTTGACAGGGATTTCAAAAAGGATGAAGGATGGAGTTTCCTCTTTTCGATGAAGCGAAATGAATATTTCGTTTTCCCTAATCCGCAGACCGGTTTCGACCCTAATGAGGTGGATTTGATGAATCCGGACAATTATTCTCTGATTAGTCCTAATTTGTTTAGGGTTCAGAAGTTGACAACCGGAGATTATTACTTTAGACATCATTTGGAAACGACAGTTGAGGAGAATAATGCCTTAAAGGGTGTCACGTGGAAACGTATTACTTCATTCGAAAAATTACGAGGAATCGTAAAAGTTAGAGTTAACCATCTGGGAGAGATTGTGGCGGTAGGCGAATATTAAGTCCACTCCGTTATGATAAAGAAGACCCTCTATTTCGGCAATCCGGCCTATTTGTCCTTGAAACTCGAGCAACTTGTCATCAAAACTCAGAGGCAGGAGGATGACGGGGAAAGCCTCACCAGGACGATCCCAATTGAAGACGTCGGAGTTGTTGTTCTTGATCATCGGCAAATTACCGTCACTCAAGGGGTTATGGAAAAACTCCTTGAGAATAATTGTGCGGTGATAACTTGTGATAGTCGTCACTTGCCGGTGGGGCTGCTGCTTCCGCTTGTTGGAAATACGGTTCAGAATGAGCGTTTCCGTAGCCAGATTGATTCGTCTCTTCCATTGCGCAAACAGCTTTGGCAGCAGACCATTCAAGCAAAAATTGCAAATCAGGCAGCTGTGCTGGAGTATTCCACTTCTCGTCGACATGGGAATATGCTTGCCTGGGTTTCGCAGGTTAAATCCGGGGACTCAGATAATGTTGAGGCCCGTGCAGCGACTTATTATTGGAAGACTATTTTCCCGGAAAGGCCGGATTTTCTTCGCGGGCAATTTGAAGACGAACCCAATGGTTTGTTTAATTATGGCTATGCTATTTTAAGGGCTGTTGTAGCCCGTTCCCTTGTGATGAGTGGGCTTCTACCGACTCTCGGCATTCATCATCACAACCGCTACAATGCATATTGCCTTGCAGACGACATTATGGAACCCTATCGGCCTTATGTGGACCGTCTTGTCCTGGACATAATAGCAGAGGACGGCACTTTGTCTCT
>CAKRVU010000177.1 GCA_934408835.1 uncultured Oscillospiraceae bacterium
GACCAATTGAATGTCTTTCGGCGAGATGGTGAGGATGACTCGGCTGCCGACCGGGAGGTTCAAATCCTGACGCACAAACGAAATTCCCAGAAAAGAAACGGTATTCTCTTCTTCGACTGTTGCGGGAATTTGGTTGGTGGTTCCTTCAAACATCTTGCGCATAATATGAATCTCGTCCGGACCAAAGTAGAGACCTACCTCATCGCCGATGTTGGCGGAACGGGTGGTGTGAATAATCCAGTGAATGCCGGAGGCGGATACTTCAATTTCATAGTGTACACCCTTAAACACGACAGATTCAACGATTCCATGCAGGGGAGAATCGCCCTTTGGACATAAGACAACATCTTCCGGGCGGATGACAACGTCTACTCGCTGCATCGGTTTAAATCCTTTGTCGACGCATGGGAAGAGATGTCCGGCGATTTCTACCGTAAAGTCGCGATGCATAATGCCGTTTACAATATTGCTTTCACCGATAAAGTCGGCAACGAATGCATTTTTGGGTTCGTTATAAATATCTTCTGGAGAGCCGATTTGCTGGATTTCTCCTTCGTTCATTACAACGATGGTATCGCTCATGGTAAGCGCTTCCTCTTGATCGTGCGTCACATAGATGAAGGTGGTTTCCAATTGCTGTTGCATATGCTTGAGCTCCAGCTGCATTTCCTTCCGCAGCTTTAGGTCAAGGGCGCCGAGAGGTTCGTCGAGCAGCAGTACTTTGGGATAGTTGACCAGCGCGCGGGCGATGGCGATTCTTTGCTGCTGTCCGCCTGACAGCTGGTGGATTTTTCGTTTTTCGTATCCTTCCAGATTCACTACCTTTAACAGGTGCTTTACCCGTTTTGTGATTTCCGATTTTGGAAGTTTTTGGATTTTGAGACCGAATGCAATATTATCTTCAACGTTTAAATGCGGGAATAGCGCATAGCGTTGAAAAACGGTGTTGACCCGCCTCTTGTGCGGTGGAAGACGGGTAATATCTTCGCCGTCAAAAAAGATTTGACCTGCGTTCGGTGATAAAAAGCCGCCTATGATGCGCAGGGTGGTTGTTTTCCCGCAGCCGGAGGGACCTAAGAAAGTAACAAATTCTTTGTCTTTGACGGTGAGATTTAAATTGGGCAGTATAGGTTCTCCGTCAAAAGAAACGGAGATATTTTTTAGACGAATAATTGGTTTTTTCACAATGCTCCTCCTGAGTTGACAAAATACAAGCATATCTATTGTATCTGGACGCGGGAAAAATGTCAAGAAATTTGGGGGTGTTTTTCCGAATCATGGAAAGAAAAAAATTCCAGCATTTTTGCTGAATTTAATTAGTAAATTAAGAATGTTTGGGGAAAATAAAATTGTGCTTCGGCATGCGAATATGATAGAAGGGAGCGAAACAGATGACCTTTTCCACCATTGCAAAAGGTGCGGCAGTCGGCATTGCGGCGGGCTGCGTCACCTGTTGGGTAGCTGGTGGCAGCAAAATCCGTCACCACAGGAAAAACCGTGCGATTCAGAAGAAAACGGAACAGGCTGTCAAAACGGTAGGCACGCTTGTTGAAGATCTGGCTGATATGATTCATTAAAACAGCACGGCAAATCAAAGAGCATTTGAAATTAGAGTTCGCTTTTCTGTATAGAAGGAGAAAGAAAAATGGAAAAAAATATTAATCAAAGCATTGGTTGCACAGTACAGCAGTGTAGACATCATTCACAGACTCAGAATTATTGTTCACTCGATAAAATTCAAGTAGGAACCCACGAAGCAAATCCTACCATGGTAGAGTGCACTGATTGTGAATCTTTTGAAAAGGGCAGCCTATAAACAGAACACAGAGTTTCTGTCATAAAAGAGAGAAAAGAAAACAGTCGTAACAACAAATTGCGAAAATAAATGAAAACAGAAGAGCGCTATGTAAGATAGAAACCGATTGCATAGCGTTTTTCGTGTTATATTTTCAAAAAATCTTAGTAGAGATAATGTGATCGAATAAACTTGAAAAAACTTTTCCATTCGTGTATCATAATAAATACAGTCAGGTTGCGACGGTGTTAGATGTTTTTTATCAAACGCTTCTTACTGTGTTTTATCAGTAAATGCGTGCGATAAGGTCTTTGACAATGCAAAAGAAGGAAAAAACGGCGACAACTCCGTGTAATCTCTAATGCAATCTGAAATTGTCAATGCAATCGGGAGGAATTTGGTAATGAGAAAAGATTTTGGGAAGAAAACATGGTTTTATCCGATGCCGGTACTGATGATCGGAACCTATGACAACAGCGATAAAGCCAACGTATGAATGCGGCGTGGGGCGGTGTTTATGACCAAAACCACGTGATACTTTGCCTCAACGAAAACCACAAGACCACAAAGAATATCAAAGAAAAGAAAGCTTTTACAATCAGTTTTGCTGACGCTCCTCATACGGCGGAGTGTGATTATGTAGGCATTGTTTCCGCAAACGATGATCCGGACAAATTGCAGAAGGCGGGATTTACAACAACAAAAAGCGCATTTGTGGACGCTCCTATTATTTGTGAATTGCCGATGGCGTTGGAATGCAAATTGGTTAAAATCAATGAAGATGGTAATGTCATTGGCGAAATCATCAATGTCAGCGCGGATGAGAGTGTTTTGGATGACAATGGATTAATTAATGCGTCCAAACTACAGGTGATTTCATACGATGGAGTGCACAATGATTATCTAAAATTGGGTGAAAAAACTGGAAGCGCTTTTGAGGCCGGGAACATTTTTAAATAATTGGGTTTTATCGACGAACAAGGCGCCGTTTCTGCTTGATTTGCTAATAGTTGAAAGAGAAATTTTATGAAGAGGAAGTGTTTGCATATTCGGTCGCACTCCAATTAAAAGGGCGACCAATATTTTCGATCGAGACTGCGGTACTGGATGGCTTCCGCAATATGCGGTTGTTCAATCTGTTCGCTGTATTCCAAGTCGGCGATCGTTCGAGCCAATTTTAGAATGCGGTTGTGCGCACGGGCGGAAAGTCCCAATTTCTCAAAGGCAAATTTTAGGGTCTGATGAGCCTTTTCTGAGAGGGGACAATAACGCTGTATGGCTGAGGAAGTCATGCGTCCGTTGGTAGAAAAAGGGC
>CAKRVU010000178.1 GCA_934408835.1 uncultured Oscillospiraceae bacterium
GGTCACATCCGGGTTGCCAAATGTTAATCAGACGTCCGCCGCCCAGCTTTTTGCGAAGAAGCATGCAAAACATAGGCGGTCGCTGCGGATTCTCAGGCGCACAATCGGTAAAATGCACCCTGGCGTTACTGGCGTTTGAAGAAAGAAGCAGCCGTTTATTTCCACCTTTTCGGCGCAATAGAAAAATAAGCTCCTCTTTTGCCGGTTGATAAATCCGATCAATTCTACTGCCAATCCAATCGCTGAGTTCTTCTCTCAGCGCATGTAAAAAAATTCCATCCAAGCCCATGATATCAACGTCCTCCTACAAAAGGCGCGCTCTGTTTTGCGGAAAGGACAGTCAGAGATGAAAACGCCTCCGAAATCCATTGGGCAACGACCGGACAAACTACAGCCTCTGTTGAGTAATGCCCCGCGTCTACATAGGAAATTTGCCGACTGATTGCCTCCAATAATATGTGGTGTTTTGATTCGCCGGTTACAAAAGCGTCTGCGCCAATGTCCGCCACAGCGCTTAAGGCAAAGTCACCGGCACCGCCCAAAACTGCCGCCCGTCGTATTTCATGATGAACCGGAGTATATCGAACTTTCGTGTTCAGTTGATTTTCCACCCATTTTGAAAAGACAGCGTCGGACATCGGGCGCGGTAAGGTGCCGACTCTTCCCATACCCACAGTACCCGGAATTTCTTCTATCTCTGTCAATTGAAGTGCCCGTGCCAGCGCGTCCCCTACGCCACCCGGTGCCTTATCCAAATTGGTATGGGCAGAAATCACCGAAATCCCTCTTTTTACAAACTGATAAGGAAGACTATCTTGTAACAGTTGTTTGACAGGATGAAATAGGATCGGGTGGTGAGTTACCAAAAGCTCCACTCCGGCGTCTATTGCCTGACGCAACACCTCTTCTGTTCCATCCAGCGCAATCATGACGCGGCTCACCGGTTGCGAAAAATCCCCGATCAATAAACCGACATTGTCAAAATCCTCTGCCGACGCGAATGGCGCAACGCTGTCTATCAAATCATAAATTTCTTTTACCGTCGTCATCCAACGTTTCCTCCTTCCAGCAGCGTAAATACTCCAGCTTTCTCAAGCATTGCCGATACTTTTCCTGTTCTCCGCGAGCTGTTGACAAACCCTCCGCCATTTTTTGGTATTTTCGGTACTCGTGCAAAAGGTAACAATCTCTCTCCGCTCCCGCTGCGGTCTCCAAACATCCGAGCAGCTCCTCCCTCTCGGAAAGCTCCCGCTTTTCTCCGCAATAACAGGCCTCCATCACCAGGTAATAGTGAGGTGATTCGATGACAGGAATCTCCTGCTGTAATGCAAAACCATGGCGGTATAAAAAAGATCTCACCTTTGGCAAAAAGCTCATAGGCTGCAAGACCAGCCGCATTCCGGGACGCTGCGTCCAATCCGCCTCCTCTAAGATTTTGATGATCGATTCGCCGCCCATTCCGGCAATCACAACGGTGGTTACAGTTTGAGGAGTTTCCGTCAGTCCATCTGCCTGAATCAGTTTCATTCGATCGGTCAAATTCCAGCGAACAACGGTTTTATTTGCAGCGTCAAGCGGTTTTTTATGAATGTCGGAGGCATATACCGTCTCAATCCCGCGACAAAGTATCAAATACGCCGCCAAATATCCGTGATCGCAACCAACGTCGGCCACAATTTCACCTGCTGGAACGCACTCCGCAATTGTCTTTAATCTTTTCCCCAAAATCGGTGACTGCAAAACGATCATCCCCCTCTCTGTGAAAGCAAAAAAGCCGAAACATATCTGTTCCGGCACCTTAGCTTACGCCTTAACTTGAAAATGATCCTGCAATTTTTGAACCAGACCGTCCGGGTCAACACCGTGTACCATACAGGCTTGTTCAATGCTTTCCCCTCTTGCCGAAGGACATCCTAAACAGTGCATCCCCATTTGAAGAAAAAATTCCGCTGTGCTGGAATCATAATCCAATACATCACCAATCAATGTTTCTTTTGTTACAACAAACTCCATCGTTATCATCCTTTCTAATTTTACCTATCCTTTGTACTGTGCGACTGACAGCCAATCAAGCGACAACAACGCTTCTCCTTTGAAAACTGTCCGTACCACAAATTTGATTTAGTGTGCGACTCTATCCGTCAACCGTTCCAATTCAGGCAGACGTCTTCTTTTCAGAAACGGTTGCACCTGCCACCCAACACAACAAAACGATCATTCTAAGACTTATCCAATGCAAAATCTCTTTTTGTTTTGAGAAACTGCATCGCCATTTTTATTATGCTTCTTCCCATATCATAATATCACAAACCCAATCGCAATCGAAAGAAACGGACTGCATGCATGGAACATCCGATTCCCAAACCGATACGATGGACTCACTTAGGTTCAGTATATCACAACGATCGCATTCTGTCAAGGATGGAAGCGCTGGTCTATTCACGTTTTCCCCATCACGGTGCCACACCAAGTAACTACTTACAGGGTACCGGACACCCAAAAGGCAACCTAATACAATTTGTAATAATATCAGTCAGTAAAACTGTTGGTATGCTGACAAATGGAAGCACTGAAAACCATCCGGGTCATTGAGGGTGAAACGCCGCCTGTGGAGACATGTTTTCAATATCCTTTACAACTTGCGCCAAATGCTCAGAGTCATTATAAAGAATGGCGATCATCCCGCGATAAAGGTCAATGGTTTTATATTGAAACTCATTTGCAATTCGTTTTGCCTGCGCCAAATTTGGAGCAAACAAGCAAACGTCCAGCAGATCGCTTCCAACATCAAGAATTTGAAGCCGTACTAAATATCCATCCTCTGTTTGACTGATATGAATTTGCTTTCCCTGTTGATATTTTTCCTCTTTCAATACCTTTTGAGTTGTCCGCAGCGCGCGTTGGATAATGGTAGGCGGAAGAACGTCGCAAAGTTCCACAGCAGTTTCAACACCCAAGGGTGTAAGTGAAAGAACGGATTTTTGGGAATTTTTTTCCAATTCCAAAAGGTGCCCGGATTTTTGAAGTTCAAAAACGGCCTGACAATAATTA
>CAKRVU010000179.1 GCA_934408835.1 uncultured Oscillospiraceae bacterium
CGGTCCACCGCGAACCGGAAACTCGGCTCATGCAGCAGGGATTGCAGGTTGTCCTTGTAGGGCATCGTGATGGTTTTATCTGCCGCATACACCCACTTCACCGCCAGCTCCAACGCCTTCCGACACCCCACCGCGCACATCGCCGGGGAGGTGGAGAACACTTTCTCGGCCTCGATGGCAGAATTAGCGAAAAGGGAATATTCGGGGCGGGTGGAGAGATAGGAGAAGTTGGACATAAAATCAGCTCCTTTTTATTTTGTCAATCCGTGATTTTGTATTCTTTTAAATACCATTTTAATGGCTTCTCTGTTTTACAGAAATGCTTTTTCCCCACAGAGTCTAATACAAAAAATGTAAGTCGTCTATTTTTTGAAATCTTTTTAGTCCTCTTTAGTTCCTCATAAATATTCTTGAAAACGACCTTTTTCTCCAATGGAAACGATAGACTTTGCTCAACATCCAACTCATACGGAAAACGAATTGTCGAACCAAGTGGTTCTGATGGTTGTACGTGAAACTCTTTTCCACGTAACCCTTGTATTCCAACTCGTTGAATGTAGACTTTTCGATTTCCAACATTAGCAATATTGATAGCTGAATATTGATTTCTAACCATCATTCCTCTTCCATCAGACGGTATATAAATCGTATTTTCAACGAATTTTACCTTTAATTTTTTCTTATTCGCATACCATGGTTGCCATAATGCAACCATTACTGCTAACATGGTTGCAATGGCACTTGCCCCTTGACAAACCATTCCCCAATCAATTCCTTGAGATTGCACGTCCACAATGTGCTCCTTCCATATCAAATGTCATTACAAAGGCTTTTTAATTGAGGATATAAATTCATTTTTTCCATCAAATATCCCAGAGGATTACTTATATTGAATGGTCTAACGCTTTCATCTTCTGCTATAATATATGTTTGTCCCCAAAACTGACCGTTCGGTCGAATATATTTTTTTATTTCCTTAGCTACTTCTTTCACTGGTATCCACTCATCGTTCCACAATCTCGTTTGAAAATCTTCAAGAATTTCCA
This sequence comes from uncultured Oscillospiraceae bacterium, assembly GCA_934408835.1. Lineage (GTDB taxonomy): Bacteria > Bacillota > Clostridia > Oscillospirales > Ruminococcaceae > CAKRVU01. The sequence continues at coordinate 1,047 of CAKRVU010000179.1, forward strand.
TCATTCGTTCCAAGAGTTTTCTGGCTTCAATATATCCACATTCGGAAGCAATTTTTTGCAAATCAGCTTTTACGTGACGATTCGGGTCTCCCTCTTCAAGCATTTTATCAACGGGAATTTTATAAAGAGTTTGCTCTGAATCAATCAAAAGCTGTGTTTCCGTTATACAGCAACTTTGGTGGGTGGTATATCTTCTTAGATAGTATGTTATACGATATTCAGGGCACCCATCAAAATAATTACCTTTTAGTTTTCCAAAAAGAGATTTATGATATCTTTCATGGTACTCAATCCATGTATAGACTGAATTCAGCCAATTCATAAAGAGCCTGTTCAGATTTATGAAGTCAGCCATGTTTCTGGCGCTTTCCCTTTTGGCGTAATTCAAAAAATCTTTCGCGTTTTCTTGTACCATAGTATAGTTATCAATTTCGTTCATGAACTCAAAAATCTTTTTGAGAGACAACTGGAATTCGCAAACTTCTTTTTCGGTGATATCTTCTCTTAAAACGATTTGCTTCTCACCGAGCATACAAATGATTTTATAGGTCATACGGTTCACCTCTATTAACAGTACAACGGTAAAAACTTGGCTGTCGCCGTCAGGCGACTGGGGGAGTGCCGCCTGCTGCCCACTCCTTCCGTCACGGCTGCGCCGTGCCACCTCCCTCAAGGAGGGAGGCTTTTCTTCGTGCCGGAAACTTTCCCTCTTTGTCAAAAGGCTCCCTCCATGAGGGGGCTGTCGCCGTCAGGCGACTGGGGGAGTGTTACCCAAAATACTCCTGCATCAGTGCCTTTTTCATCAATTCCAACTTTTCAAGGCTCTGCTGTACGGTCTGCTTCTGCTGGTCTACACGCTCCACAAAGGCAGCAAAGTCGTTTTGCAAGGAAAGTGGGGGAAGCGGAATGAGAAGCTGTGATAATGTCTGCTGGTTTAAGTTTTGAATATTCGCACCACGCCCAGCCATTTTTTTGCGAACAGAATCTGTTTTTAATACCTGAAGCAGATACGGAATAATAACACTTGTACTTGTCAAACGATACCTAATACAGAAGCCACTATACGTTACTGGAACATCTCCTGGATAGATTGCCAGGCAACGTCCGACTAGCTCCTTGTTTCCGTTTGAGCGAACAAACACAATATCATTATCCCTAAGAAGATACTCTGAATCCGGCATTTCATTAAGAGAAACAAACGGCAATCCTGTAATATCTCGTATTATTGTTTTATTTCTAAAATCTCCCACACCGAGGCATTGAATATCTACACCGGTGTCTCCTTTGTGAAAGTTCATTCCATTTTTACAACACCCAAGCTCAAGAAGCGGTAGTGTTATCCAATGCTTCGGATTACTTACCGGCTCCCCAAACATCTCCACAAACCGTGCCTTTACCAGTTCGTCCAGTTTGGCAAGCTGCTGTTTGCGAAGAAATATCAACTCTTCCAACTTCTCGAATTTTTCTGCAATAGCCTTTTGCTCTTTTATCTCCGGCAAAGGAATATTGGCGTTTAATAAGTCTTTTGTTCCTAATCTCGGCATTTTTGCACCGGCTGTTTTAGATACAGCCCAGTTTACAAATCCGTCAGAGCGAAGAAACACTGCAAGATACGAGCGGTCAAGTTTTCTAGCATCTGGACGAAGCGGCAATAATTCTGATGTACAAAATCCATTTCTTTCAGGAAGTACAACCTTATTTAAGTTTGGGCGCAATTTGGAATATAAAACATTTTCCGTATCAAATTGAGTGATTGAACCATTCAGACCATCTTCATCAACAAAGTTATACTCGACAACCCGTCCCGTTTGTTGCTCCACCATATCAAGATTTAGAAGCCATGCACCTTGACGTTCGATGCTTTTAGTACTCGGCGAGACTTTGCAAACCTCTCCCAACTTCGCCATCACACCATCTCCTCCCACATATGCATGTTATTCCGTTTTTTCGTCATCTTTTTCCGCTGCCACGCTCTCGATC
>CAKRVU010000180.1 GCA_934408835.1 uncultured Oscillospiraceae bacterium
GGTTTATAATCGGTGCCGATTCTCTTGTTGATTTCATTCATGTAATCGGCAACAATGTCCGGGAGGGCGTCATAGTAACAGTTGCCGGCTTCAAAATTCTGGAAGTAGATATCGCTGTTTTGAGCAGAACCGTGCAGAACCGGATGATGCGGGTTCAGAGCGTTTTTACGGAAACTGTCAACCAGACTGGGATCGAGCATTTCCTTGAGCTCGTCATAATCCCACATTTCAATTTTCTGTAACTCATGAGAAGTCCGGAAACCATCAAAGAAATTGAGGAAAGGAACTTTCCCTTTTAAGGCTGCCAGATGTGCGACTGGGGTCAAGTCCATGACTTCCTGAACAGAGGATTCGGCGAGCAGTGCGAACCCTGTCTGACGGCAGGCGTAGATATCCGAGTGGTCTCCGAAAATGGACAGCGCGTGAGTGGCAATACAACGTGCTGAAACATTGATCACGCCCGGAAGCTTTTCGCCGGCAATTTTATACATATTCGGAATCATCAGCAAAAGACCCTGAGAAGCGGTAAAGGTAGTTGTGAGGGCGCCGGCCATTAAAGAACCATGCACTGCGCCGGCAGCTCCGGCCTCAGACTGCATTTCTGCCATTTTGACCGGATATCCAAAGATGTTTTTTCTTCCGGCTGTTGCCCACTTATCAGCAACTTCGGCCATAGTGGATGATGGGGTAATAGGGTAGATGGCGGCAACGTCAGTGTACGCATAAGATACGTGCGCGGCTGCGGTGTTACCATCCATGGTTTTCATTTTTCTTGCCATGTTTTGTCCTCCTAAACGACATTCCCGCAAGATAAATTGCTTGGTGCGGGTATCAGCATTTTACGCTTATGTTTATTTATTTTATCACTTCTTTTCTCCTTTGTAAATAGGGAACAGAAAATAAAAATGAAGAAATTGAAAAAATCGAAAAATCGGGAAATTATGGGGAGTTTGGAAGGAAGAGATTGTTGATTGCGTGAATTTTATGTATTCTTTTTTTAAAAAACGGACATAGCTGCTTTCAACGAGGATGAGAATATGGTATACTAATCTTGATATATCTTGTTTGAACGGATGGGGGAAATAAAATGGTATTTGAAAAATCGTGCGGTGCGATAGTGTTTCGCAAGTTTCATGGAAATGTAGAGATTCTCTTGATTAAACATGCCAATGGAGGGCATTGGTCCTTCCCCAAAGGTCATGTTGAAAAGGATGAAACTGAGCTTGAGACGGCAAAACGTGAAATTATGGAGGAAACCGGAATCACAGTAATGCTGGATCAAACTTTCCGTGAAGTGGTGACTTATTATCCGAAGCGGGAGTCCAAAAAAGAGGTTGTATATTTTATCGGCAAGGCGCTGAATGTAGATTGTGTACCTCAGTTGGAGGAGATTTCTGAGGTGAAATGGGTGCAATTAGAGTCCTCTTATGCAATTTTAACTTACGAAAATGATCGTCAGCTTCTTTCAAAAGCTACGCCATATTTAAAGGAAGGAATTTAGATCTTTTCTGGGGAGTGACAAATGTGCGAATGATTGACTCGTTTAAATAAAAAATGCACTTCACAATTGCGAAGTGCATAACCTTTGGTACGCCTGATGCGATTCGAACGCACGACCTTCAGAGTCGGAGTCTGACACTCTATCCAGCTGAGCTACAGGCGCAAATATCAAAATCGAAAACAAAAGCATTATAACACATAAAAAGACAAAATGGAAGAGGAAAATAAAAAATAAAAGTAAATTTTTTTAGACAAATTAAATTGATCCATAAAAGTTTAATTTGAAACTGTAGACTCAAATAATGAAGTACACCAAAGGAAATCTGCTTGGTGGTAGAACAATTTTTTGAATTGTGGAAGCATAAAAACCAATGATGTTTCAGGAGGAAGATGATGAATTATTATGAAAAATCGCTTCAATTACATGAAAAGGGACCCGGAAAATTGGAGGTAAGCTGCACAGTTCCTTTGCAAACCCGGGAAGATTTAAGTCTTGCATATACCCCAGGCGTAGCGGAGCCGTGCCGAAAAATTGCAGAGCACCCTCAGGATGCATATCGATATACCACAAAAGGGAACACCATTGCTGTTTTAACAGATGGCTCGGCGGTGCTTGGTTTGGGGAATATCGGTGCAGCAGCGGCTATTCCGGTTATGGAAGGAAAGGCGGCGCTCTTTCAAACGTTTTCGGGAATCAACGCGATTCCCATTTGTCTGACAACGCAGGATCCGGAGGAAATTGTTCGGATTGCAGAAGCTATTTCTCCTACTTTTGGCGGAATAAACTTGGAGGATATTTCGGCTCCTCGTTGTTTTCAGATTGAAGAGGAGCTGCAGCGGCGATTGGATATTCCGGTATTCCACGATGACCAGCACGGAACGGCAATTGTTACGGCGGCGGCTGTGATGAATGCGATGAAAGTGGTAAAGAAATCGCTTGAATCAATTCGTGTTGTAATTAGCGGCGGCGGCGCGGCCGGGACGGCGATTGCTCGGATGTTATTATCCATTGGAGTGAAAGAAATCATTGTTTGTGATCGCTGCGGGATTCTTTGTCGCAATCAGACGGATTTTCTGAATGAAAGCATGCGGGAGCTGGCTTTTTTGACAAACTCGGGACAATTACAAGGGGAGTTATCTGACGCTATGCGTGGAGCGGATGTTTTTATTGGCGTTTCTGCACCCCGCCTAGTGACAAAGGAGATGATTCGGTCGATGAATCGGGACGCCGTTGTTTTTGCAATGGCGAATCCTGAGCCGGAGATTTTACCGAAAGAGGCGAAAGAGGCGGGAGCCAAGGTGATTGGAACCGGTCGATCGGATTATCCTAATCAGATCAATAATCTTCTTGCATTTCCGGGTGTGTTTCGGGGCGCGCTGGACGCGCAGGCGAAAAGAATTACCCCTGAAATGAAACGGGCGGCTGCCTTTGCAATCGCGGAATCCTTATCTGTAGATCAGCTATCTGAGGAAAAAATTATTCCAGATATTTTTGATCATACTGTAACCCGAAATG
>CAKRVU010000181.1 GCA_934408835.1 uncultured Oscillospiraceae bacterium
TTGGAGAAATATAGTCAAGAAGTAGATGGCACCCAAATTGGTAACATCACCGTCACCGTGCAAAAGACTGCCAATCCGTAAAACGATTGATTATTGAAAATCCAACCACCACCGGCTCTGCTGGTGGTGATTGTTTTAATGAAAGCAACTGCAAACACTTGCGGAATCCATTCTTCCGTGATATAATAAGACAAACTCCTGTGCACACAAAAAATCGTATTACCTTTTTTTAAATACCACACATCCTTCTTTATATAAACGTTGCACATACGCTTTCACATTTCACATCGCTCTGTGCAACTAAGAAACACTTCAGGAAAAAGAGATGATTCAAATGCTATCAGTTATCATTGTCGCAGCCGGAAAAGGCAGCCGTATGGGTTGTGTCAAAAAACAATTTCTTCCCTTTCAGGGAATGCCGCTTTTTTTACACAGCGTCAATGCATTTATCAAAGCCGGCGCAGAAGAAATATGGATCGCTGTCCCAAAGGAAGACCTCACCTTAGCAAAGGAATGGTTGATTAAATATCAAATGCCCAAATTTTGTCACGTTGTCAGCGGTGGAGAAAGCCGTCAAGAATCTGTGAAAACTGCATTTTCCCATTGTCATATTGATTCCGGTCTGATCGCCATTCACGACGCAGCGCGTCCGTTTATCCGCGCAGAGGAGATTCAGTCAGTTTGCCGAGCGGCAAAAGCTTCGGGAGCAGCTATCCTCGGAACGCCTGTTTCCGATACCGTTAAGCAGGTAGAAAACGGAGCGATCACCAAAACCATTCCGCGGGAGCAAATCTATCTTGCACAAACACCGCAGATATTCCGCAAATCCTTATATCAAACGGCGATCGCAAATGCGCATGCCGATTATACCGACGATGCCCAACTATTTGAATCAATGGGAATCTCAGTACAAATGGTAGCAGGCTCCTCCCATAACCGAAAACTAACAACACCGGAAGATTTACAATTCTTGGAAGATCAATCCAAAAAAAGAGAGCCTAAAGAACGACAGCTGCGAATTGGACATGGCTACGATGTGCATCGTCTGGTAACAGATCGCCCCCTAATCCTTTGCGGCGTTCAAATCCCATATGAAAAAGGGTTGCTGGGTCATTCGGATGCCGACGTGGCAGCGCACGCACTCATGGACGCCCTGTTGGGCGCCGCCGCCTTGGGCGATATTGGTCAGTGGTTTCCGGATACCGATGTACAGTGGAAAGACGCTAACAGCCTTGCTATGCTGAAAATGGTAATAAAACAAATTGCCTCTCTCGGATATAGCGTCCAAAACCTAGATCTGACTATATTGGCACAACAGCCGAAGCTCTCGCCATATCTGCTTGAAATGAGAAAAAATCTGTCAAGTTGTTTGGGAATCTCACAATGTCAAACGAACATCAAAGCAACAACTGAAGAAGGATTGGGTTTTACCGGTCAAAAGGAAGGGATTGCCGCACACTGCGTTTTACTCCTGGATTGTCAATAGCGCCCCGTTTCGCATAGAATAAAGCAATCGGCGTATCGGTCGCTTGGCCACCGGAAGCGAACGTCTTCAGCAATATACGCATACGTCGTCAAGAGAAAGGATCGGTGGAGAATCGAGGCACGTTATGCAACAAATTTGTTTTCTCATCGCACTCTCTTCCATCACTTATGCCAATAAAGCAAAGATTTTATTGCGTGACAGAGGAATTCAATCTAAAATTTCACACACTACCAAGGGGATTAACGGCTGTGGATATTCCCTGCGTATTGAGGATACGCCTTCCTCGAAGGCGGTTCAAATCTTATCGAAAGCGGGCATTCCTGTGCAAAATGTCAAACGGTGTGACGCCGTATGATTTATTTTGATAATGCCGCAACCAGCTTTCCAAAACCCCCAGCCGTTATGGAAGCCGCCGAACGAGCAATCAGAAAATATGGCGGGAACCCCGGACGGGGAGGTCATGACTTTACAGTCGCCGTTTCTGAGCAGATTTTTGCGGTTCGCGCTGTTGCGGCAGATCTGTTTGGCGCAAAACCCGAACATGTAGTTTTTACAAATAACTGCACCCATGCACTCAACATTGCCATCAAAGGTCTTGCTAAGCAGGGTTCTTCGGTAATCACTTCTAATTTGGAACACAACTCCGTTATGCGCCCTCTTTATAAATTGAAAAATCGCGGTCGTATCCGTTGGATACAGGCGAACGTATTTCAAAAATCAGACGCAGAAATTCTGGAGGAATTTCGCAAGAAAATCTCTCCCAAAACTAGCTGCGTCATCTGTACCCACGCTTCCAATGTTACCGGTCAAATTCTTCCCATCCATGATATCTACCATCTTTGTCAGAAAAGGCGTATTCCCTTTGTGGTCGACGCCGCACAAACGGCAGGCGTGATGCCGATTCGAGTGGATATCGACTGCGACATCATCTGTATCGCAGCTCATAAAGGTTTATATGGACCAACCAGTTGTGGCATGATGATTCTTGGGGACAGAGTTCGCCCGGACACTCTTATGGAAGGGGGCAGTGGCGGCGATTCTCTAAGCCCCACCCCTCCGGATTACACGCCGGAACGGTACGAAGCCGGAACAGTCAATAGCGTTGGAATCCTTGCTTTGGGGGAAGGAATTCGTTTTGTATCCGAGCTTGGTTCTAAACGAATCCGAAATCATGAACTGGATCTTTGCCAAACTGCACTGGAAGAGTTATCCGACACCCCCGGCATCACCTTGTATCAAACTTCATTCTACTCAGATAACCAAGCGCCTATCTTGTTGTTTAATTTTGACAACCTCACTTCCGGCGATGGAGCACAGGCGCTGAATCAAGCCGGTTTTGCCCTTCGAGGCGGACTGCACTGTGCTCCCTCTGCACACAAAGCGTTAAAAACCCTGGAAACAGGCGCAATTCGGTTTTCTCCTTCTGCATTTAGCACTCATAACGAAGTAGAAAAATTTTGTAATGCTGTCAAAAAGATTGCCAAACAACAGTCTTAACAAATCAATGACCTGCCATAAAG
>CAKRVU010000182.1 GCA_934408835.1 uncultured Oscillospiraceae bacterium
TATCATATCCCAACGCGGTATTTCATACCGACCCCCGGTACAAGTGGTAAACGCAATCTTCCCGTTTATAGGGTTCAAAATTTCCAAAACGTCACCTTTAACGTGCCATTCGGGGTGACCGCCCGAACAGTTTTGTATATCGCACGAAAACGCATTGTGACCGCGTTTTCTGAACGCTATACATTCCGTTTGACTTTCTTCGCACGCTATCAAAATATTCATTCGCGGTACCCCTTATTGTCCAAATACATTACGACGAATTTAAACGCGATTGTGTCTTTAAAACAATCGCTTATATCGTAAATTTTCGTTATCTTAACAACCGTAAAATTGCCCGTCAGCCGCTTTTTTTCGGGGTCGTATTCGTTCAAAAAAACTACGCTTAATTGAACTTTTTCAAAAACTGTGATATAATCCTAATTAGGACTGAGTCCTAAGAGGTGCAAGGTTTGAAACGTAATACACTACAGAAAAATATTGTCATATCGGCGCTGAAACGATTGGGGAACCATCCCACTGCCAGCATGGTTTACCAGGAGGTTCATTTGGAATATCCGAGAATCAGTCGATCTACTGTATTCCGGATTCTTTCTTCTCTGTCTGAGGAAGGAGTGGTGTTACGCCTTCTGTTTCCCGATTCTCAGGTTCGCTATGACCATCAAACGCATCCGCACGATCATATTCGCTGTCGGGAGTGCGGTTGTATTGGCGATATTTCCTTTGCGTCACCGCAAAGACTATTGGAAATGGTTTCCGATACTTCCGGTTTCCGGGTGGAGGAATGTGAATTCTTTTTTACCGGTCTTTGTCCTGATTGTCAGGCAAAGCAGCTTCAGGAAGCTATGAGCGAGGACGCTTTAGCGATAAAAAAAGAAAGGAATGAAGCAGAATGAAATTCGTATGTCAGGTATGTGGTTATGTACACGAGGGAGACGCCCCGCCGGCTGCTTGTCCGGTTTGTAACGCTCCGGCCGAGAAGTTTGCAGCGCAATCCGAGGGTGCGTCATGGGCTGCTGAACATGTTGTCGGCGTTGCGCAAGGGGTCAGTGAGGATATCATCGAAGATCTTCGCGCCAATTTTAACGGAGAGTGCAGCGAAGTCGGTATGTACCTCGCTATGGCAAGGGTAGCCTTCCGCGAGGGGTATCCTGAGGTTGGTCTTTATTATGAAAAAGCAGCGTATGAAGAGGCTGAACATGCGGCTAAATTTGCAGAATTGTTGGGAGAAGTAGTGACCGATTCTACGGAGAAGAACTTGAAGCTTCGGGTGGAAGCTGAAAACGGTGCGACTGCCGGTAAAACAGATTTGGCTAAACGTGCGAAAGCGGCGAATTTGGATGCAATTCACGATACTGTTCACGAAATGGCACGCGATGAGGCGCGGCACGGAAAGGCTTTTGAAGGACTTTTGAAACGGTATTTTGGTTGATCATCCAGAGAAAGTTTTAAGATATCCAGATTAGAGATTGTTTGATTATGGGGTGCGTTGAGACTGTTTGACGCTCCCTTTTTGTTTGCCCAAAAGGCGATGGAATCATGCTAGCGGCGTCAAGACCTTATAGCTTGACAACGATACTGACGGTTGCTTTTGTTAGCCTGAATTCTTCAGGCTGCAATCACTTTCACAGACTGTGCCGTCACAAGGAATTTCACTTTCACATAAAATACAAAAGTGAAAGGAGGTACGCCATGATGTCTGGTCGAAAAGAATGTAATTGTAGCGTCAAGGAGTATCAAAAGCGATTTTGCGAAATTTTGAATGAAATGATCTGCGAAATGACCTGTGCGCAGTGCAATAACAGTATTTCACATAACATGATTGTTCAAATGATTCCACACCATAAAGCTGCTATTGAAATGTCACGCAATATTTTGCAATGCACCAGATTCGAACCGGTGTGCGAGATTGCGTCGAATATCATAGAAGAGCAAACAAAAAGTATCTGTAATATGGAGAAGGTTCTCCGCAGATGCAGCAGACACTGTAATTCCACGCGGGCAAGACGCCTCTATCAGGATCGATTTCATTCGATTACTCAAAGAATGTTTTCTGAAATGAAAAATGCCTGTGTGAACGATCGAATAGAAGCTGATTTTCTTCGCCAAATGATTCCGCATCATCAGGGTGCGATTCGGATGTCGCAAAATGCGCTGCGCTTTTCCATTTGCCCGGAACTGGTTCCCATTCTCAAGTCCATTATTGTTTCGCAGCGAGCTGGAATTCAAAAGATGGAATGTGTCCTTCAGCACCTTTGTTAAACGGATGATAGAAGAAACAAACGCAGAACCGAAACAGTTTCGGTCTGCGTTTGTTTTTGTATAAAAAACCACTCGCTAGGCGGAGTGGTTCGATGTAAGGCGGAAGTCGATCATGTAGAAAAAGAGACTCCATTTGGTGTAGAATAAGATTGCGGTTTGACAACTGCAAAAAACACACCAAAAGGATGTCATTAAGATGAATGACACGAGTAGTTTAACACACACAAGATGGAATTGCAAATATTTGCGCCGAAATACAAAAGAAAAGTCTTTTACAAGAAAAAAAGACTGGAAGTAGGAAAAATCCTGAGAATGCTATGCGAGTGAAAGGAAGTAAAAATTGTGGAAGCATAAGTGACTCCAGGCTAGTAGAGCCCCCGCCTAAAGTGAGCATTTTGAGCTTTATGGGGTATCTATGAGACAACTACGCAAAAGTGCCAGGTCGTACCAACGTAACGCAATCGGTTTATGAAGAACTTCGGGCTTTGTGAACAAGTTCAGTAAAAACAAACAGTAGACAAGAACTCCCTATTTTAGGATAATACTTTACAGTAGGGGGGTTATTCTAAGAAAATATCAACACATGCAGATACTATTGCCACAAATAAAAGAAAAACTTCAGCAAGGGATAACGCAAAGAGAAGTTGAAGAATTTTTCAGATTAATTGGAGACAGACTGGCTCGCAACTTACTCAGAGGTTGAAAATAGAAAATGAACTTCTGCGGGATTTTCTCT
>CAKRVU010000183.1 GCA_934408835.1 uncultured Oscillospiraceae bacterium
CCACCATTATTTAAATTTTTACGATCCAATTAGCTACTAATCTGCGCCGGGTGCGGAGGTGAGGAAGTGCGGCGGATCGCGGCATTTCCGCCGCACCCCCTCCGCACCCGGTTTTCCAAAGAACAGTCAAAAGGCCAAGGGCTAGCGTCAGCGAACCCCCATTCCGTGCGAGACTGCCCTATGATGCTGCGCCATTACGCTAAATCGATAAGGCACTAAATCGATAAGGCGCTAAATCGATAAAGCACTAAAGCGCAACAGGTCGCGGCGTTTCCTTTAACGAGCAAGTAGGAATATCAATTGATACGCAAGGAAATATAGCAGTTCAGAGCGGATTTGCTGGTGGCCTTACAGGTGGTACTCCCGGCATGTCAGTCACTGCATACCAGACAGTTACAAATGCACAAACTATTCATGATCTGAACGGACCCGGATACCAGATAGGTGGTTCTGTTGGAGTTCCGGTATATGGAGTTCCGCTCGTTGTCGGAGGTGACTTTAACATCCTACCAAACTCCAAGAATGCCAATTCATATTATTATGGAGTAACTACGAATGTAGGATTTGGCACACCCGGCGCAGAATTTCATGTAGAATGGGGAGAAACTCAAACATGTACAACCCAATTTAATATTTTTGATTGGATGAAGACGGTATATACGGAGATTATGGGATGGTAAAAAAATGCGCAGAAATAAGTGGATAACATACGGATTGCCGATTATGTGTTTTGTTTTCGTGCTGTTATTTGGCGCGGCGCGTGTGTACGCCGCATCGGCTTATGGCTTTGAAACGGACGATTTATCCGCGGAGGAAAAGCAAACGATCTGGCAGAATATAAACGTGCACCGGATTTCGGAGTTCCAAAATCTGACGGATTTTTCCGTGCCTATTGAAAGCTTTGACGTTTCGGAGCAAGGGATCATTCTTCTAAAGCTGAAGGGGAACATCATTGTCGTCTCAAACGAGCAGGGGCAGATTCTGAGCTGCTTGGAATTCAAAGACGAAGGTGCGTCATATGTGAAGTGGAACGGGACACATATTCTTCTATTGATGGAACGGGGCAATCTGATTGCTGAACTGACACAAAACGGCCAAATGATCGATATGGTTCAGGAAGATGCTTCCAGCATCGAAAATAATGCCAAATGGAATCAAATTTCTCAAACCAAATCGATTCACATCGGGGATGCCGATTATGTGCTTCAAAATCGTATGGGCTTTCTGAATTTTTTCGCGTCCGGCTTTTCGCAGCTCCTGAAAAAAGAGCAAAATGGCAATACAATCATGCTATATGACGTTAACAAGCAACAGCTTGCAAAAACGATCGTAATTTTTGTGTTGGTGTTGTTCTTTGTGATCATTGTCATAGCGGGCGTAATTCGTGCCATTATCAATTCCCGTAAAGGCACGCCGCCTTGGAAAACGCAATAGAAATATCGTGTGCGGCGGATTGCGGCGTTCCAGCCGCACCCGCGATTTTTAAGGTGCTGCCAACGTGCTGCCGCGACCATAGCCACCGCTCCCGCAGCAGGCTATCCATACCCGTTCGGTATTACGCTAAATCGCCTTACAGATACAAAAGACCTCGGTCACGGTCGGCGACACGTCGCTCTCGCCTTTTTCTTCTCTGTTCTATCCCTTTTTGGCGAGTTTAACGGCCAGACTCTAATAATACGTCAATTCGACATTTATCAAGATACAGCTCAAAATGGTAAACTATGGGCAGGAAGCAAATGGGAAAATTTGCAAAGAAACGGTCTACTACTTTAGGGAGTTGAGCAGCATATGGACAAAGTGAAAGCGGAGTGCGTGCCCGATTGGTACAGAGCGGTTGTGCTATATTTTCCGGGTTCTGTGCCGATCGAATGTTTAGAGACAGCGTTGTCCTGCTCTCTAACAGTAAATACATATCATGATATTGCGGATACTGTGGAAATTATCTATCAGGAAGTGGAATCATTGCGCAGTTGGGATGTTTCGGATATACTGGCCGCTCTTTTTGCAAAATGCGATTTGAAGAACATTTCGGCTGCGACGGCCAGATTTAACGGCAGCATACTAATTGATCTATCGTTTCATCACTATGAAAAATACCCATCTCTTTTGTTTAACGGGGAGCATCTGAAAACGGTTCATATGCTTGGCGCCGATTTGTCAATTGATCCATATTAAATGTGTAATACTGACTAATGCGGAAGTTATATGCAAATAAGCAATCATGCAAAATTGTGCAAATAACCAAGTAAGAGGCAAGAGAAATGAGAATTTCAGGACTTGTAAATGCTTCACAGCAGCGTCATTTCATCAACACGCAATGGGGCGCGATAAAAAGAGGATACGTTTGTCCATTGAAGCCAAAAAAGATCACGCAATCCGGTTGGTTGAAAGAGGTTGGAGGTGTTCGAGAATGTCTGAACGGCAATGCAGCAGCGCTTGTTCCGTTGGCTGAAGCATCTGTTGTTGTCAGCTGCGCGGGACTGGCTTCGCTCATTTCCTGCCTGCGAAACGCGCTGGCAAGCGGCTCTGAGAATTCTTTGGGCAGATGCATTTCTATCACCTCTGACGAAGGCTCCAATGCAGCGGAGAAAATCGACGGTGTTTTGGGAAGTGCAGATATGCTTGGCGGGTATGTGCAATATCGGAAGCGACACAATCACGTTGATAAACGATATGTTACGATGCAAAGAATCGATATCTGTTTGAAAGACTATGAATTGGAATCGGTGCTTTCATTTTTGCAACACATCGCTGAAAAAGTAGCAGGTTATGAGTTTCCCTACGGTGCATGTACGTTTGAGTATATTGACTGGCCGCGGGCATTGGAGGAATGCCGTTTTCCGGCGTTCATTGTAGTCGTAACAGAACCAAATAAATAAGCAAAGCAATGCCTCCTATCGTGCTTTTAGCTCCAGCGGCCTGAAGCAGACCTACCAGTCAGGCGTGGCGGCGATCGGCTACACCTATTCCGGC
>CAKRVU010000184.1 GCA_934408835.1 uncultured Oscillospiraceae bacterium
GTTTTGTAGCAGTCAATGCCGGCAAAATCGTAGATTGTTATTCCACCACCTCAGTAAAAGGACGCGGTCTATTGGGAGGCTTTACAGCTTCTAATACCGAGTCGGTGGAAAAATCGTATTATATGGGTAAGGTTTCTGGTAAAGGAAAAAAAGGTCGACTGTTTGGTCAGAATACCGGAGACATTTCAGAAGGTTTTGCCATTGTTTCGGACAGCTTTGTCAACAAAGAGCCGGATAATGACCCATATTATTGCAAAGTATCCGAGCTTTCTCAAAGGCTGAAGGATGGCAACTGGAACATGGAGGAAATCTGGACGCTCTCTGATTCAGAATATCCGAAGTTCCAGGAAGATTTTTGGTGGGCAGAGCTGTCTTATGACAGCGAGGCTATCCATATTTCCACTGCGCAGGAATTGCGTGAAATTGCCGCGAAAATAGAATCCGGAGATAAGCAGGCAGCTTCTGCCGTTTATGTTTTGGACAACGATATTGATTTAAAAGGGAAAAAATGGACTCCAATCGGTTCGGATATCCTCCCCTTTACCGGCGTTATGGACGGAAACGGTCATGAGATTCGCAACTTTAAGGTGAAAAACAAAAAGACCGGATTGGGCGGTTTATTTGGATATTTAAACGGAACGGTTGTCAATTTGGGCGTCGACGGTATCATCAAGGGCGGTCACATGAATGGCGGTCTTGCAGCTGTCGCCTCCCAGGAAGCGACGATTGCCTGTTGTTATTCTAAGTGCAGCATTTCTTCTGCGGGGCTTGCCGGCGGACTTGTTGGGAAAAACTTCGGTAATATCATGCGCAGCTTTAGCGCCGGACAGGTTCGAAAGACATTTCCGTGGCCTTGGATTTTGGGCGGCTTGTTGCTTGCGCTGCTTGCGGCATTATTGTTGTTGTGGTATTTTAAACCGGGACTTTATCCGGCAATTCCGGTAGACCAAAATGCACATCAGGTGGAAGAGGCAAACCCGGCTTCTGGCAGCAACCATGTATCTTATCAGTTTAACGATGAGGCGGTCTTTCCCAGCAGCTCTCAAAACGGTGAATTTTATATTAAAAACCCCGGTGATTCCAATCATGATATTGTGGTAGAGTTTTATATTACAGATCAGGAACTGTTGAACACCGTTGGAACCACAGGGCGCTCTGCCGAGGAACAGCAGAAATTGGAGAGTTCGGGCAATTATTCGCCTGATTCACAAAGAACCCTGATTGCTGAATCGGGCTCGATTCCTCCGGGCTATGAGTTGGATGTCATTCGACTGCAGTCGCTGCCGGATGGGACAAATCTTCCGGCTGGGAGTTACCAGGTGATAGCACAGCTGGTCTTTTATGATTTGGAGACGCATGAGCGGGCTATGGTAAATTCCGAAATTCCAACTACCCTGGTAATTGAGAGTTAACTTGGGATTGAGAGGTGTTTTACAGCTATGTCTCAAAAACGCAAGTATCCAAGCGATGTCAGCCGTTCTGCTAGAAAGAGCAAATTGTTTCCTGTGATCTGCATTGCAATTACAGCGATTGTCTCTGTTGCGCTGAGTCTTGGATGTTATTTCTTGTTGTATTCTCCGCCTTCTTTTGACAAAAATGTTCAGCTCGGCGTTCCATCACCTCCGCAGGACGCGACCTATCAGGAAATTCCGGTTCAGGATGGATATGTGATCGGAATGTCGGGGAGAATTTCCGTACATGATAGTCAGGCGGACGTTTATCTTGCCAATTTGCCGGACAACGGTATCTGGGTTCGGATGACAATGATGGATAACAATAAAAATATCTTGGCACAAAGCGGGATCATACGTCCCGGAGAGTATCTACAGACCATTCCAATCAGTTTGGACTTGAAGCCAAATGAAACGGCGGCAGTCATCATTCAGATTGACGGTTATCAACCGGATACCTATCAAAGTGCCGGTTCCTTCCAAATTAAAGCCAATTTGGTAGGCGTATAAATGATATTATTATACAAACCACATAATTGGGTTTATGAATTATCTAAAAATACACTGTCTAGACAATATATAGAGTATTTGAATTAAATGCGCGATTTTCTACAGTGAAAAACTATTCATTGCTATTTCAACACTATTATGACATATCAAGGTTTTTTCCAATTAGGCAAAACTCTGTGTCGACACCGTTATGAAATAAGACTGCTTTATGTATTTTCAGGGCAAAAACCGTATGAAATTGGCATTATTGACACTTCATTTATTGCTCTTGACCTATTCCCGTTATGGCTAAACACCTTATCAATCCAAATAAGGTAATCAACCGAAATTGGACAAGGATTGCAGTTTAGATATACATATATCACCCCTAATCAAAAAACGAAAAAGCTTTGAATTTTATTGGGGTTACAAAAATCATGTGCTGGTTTACTACATTATAAGCCTACCATTTTTTGAGTTTATCACTCTTATGCATTAGGGAATGTACATTTATTGCGGACAAAATTTATGATTTTAATGAATTTTACAATACTGTTTAAAACAGTATATAGCAGCAAACGTGTTATCCCTTTTAAATAAAATAAATACTAAAAGGCTTAAAAGTTACCCTCCGGTTACCTTATATGCGAGGTTGACTTTACTATAGTTAAAGAGGTAAGATTTACGATACAAACAGAACAAGACAAAAATACTGTTGTTCGTCCAGACAATCCAAAATGTCAAGATATCCCTCTAACCACATAAAGACTGAAATAACGAGAAGATAAACAGAAATTACATCAAATATGTTACCGTGTTCTGGATAATTATAGACTTTCTATTGACTACAACTAAATTTCTTTTAAAAAGCTTTACTCGCTTACAAATGAGTCTGAATGTTACAATTCCCGATTTAAACAGATCGGGCAGTAACGATTTTGGATTCAGAGTATGAATGCTCCTAAAAATCTTAACACCATCGCCCATATCTCTTTGTTTGCCGTGGCTTTCCTGCATCACTAAGT
>CAKRVU010000185.1 GCA_934408835.1 uncultured Oscillospiraceae bacterium
ATATTCGGAAGAGAGAGAAGCAGCAACAACCTTTTCCTCTGTTCCTCTGAAATCGTGCCAGTTAATAGACATTGGTTGATGATCGCTCGAATTCTAGCAACAACCTGACTCTCATAGCATTGGTCAACAGAGGTTAGTATTGTTTGCAGCGAGATGATTTCATTATCCCCGAGTGAAAAAATCATACCTGCTCATCACCTGATGACGCAAGAAGATTTTGTTTTTCGGCACAAAGACGTTGATACTCAGCGTCATACTGCTCAAAGGCTTCTTGGGCTTGCTGCAGGCGAGACTGGGCATCCTCAAGCGCAGCTTTCAACTGGCTGAGTTCGTGCTCTTCCGTCTCAAGCTCAGAGGCCTTAGCGCTGACTTTACTGCTCAGAGTCTCATAAGCCTTTGTTTTGGATTGATAGGCGTCTTCGATTTTGGTTCTGAAAATGCCAAACCCTTCAGCTGCATATCTAAGAAGAGACCTGAAACTGTCTGACTGCTCTTGCTCGTCCAGATAATCGCGCGCTTTCCCTGCTTCTTCGCTTTCCTCCTGCATCTCAGAAAAAGCAATAGTTTGCTGATTGCGCAGATCTTCAAGTTCTTGAGTAAGGCGGGTAATCCGCCCCTGGCAGATTTGAACGGATTGATTGCGTTGTTCAACATCAACCTTTGACTCAGTATACTTTCGCTGGAGGACACCGTGTTTCCGTTGTTTTGAAATGATCTTTGCTTCAAGCGATCTAATCTGTTCTGAAGTCTCGAATGTTCGAACAGCTTCTGCATAGTCTGGCAAAAGGGCCTTGATAGCATCATTGTCAATTAATCCTGCAACGGAAACATCGTCACCACTTCCGCACTCACTAAATTCAGGAAGCAAGTCATCTAGATACGCTTCTGCGGAGGATTTGTCCATACCATTAATCGCTATAGCCAACTTTTTATAAAAGTAATGTGTCCCCGCTTGATTTTCGTCGGGATCGGGGAAAGAGTCTTCCACTCCATCACTACCCAAGAAACATGCAACGACTTTTTTCTGGTTCAAATCAATCACACAATGGCGAATATTTGTATCAACGTCAATGTCACACAACGATGTGGTAACATTTTCATGACAGCGACTGTCCCACGGAATAGGCTGGTTGATCGATCCATCTGCGTAAAACACATCGCATCGGCCATCACCCTGCTGTATGAGAATGAGAAATCTTGGTAACCACAGAGCAGCTATTAATGTTGTTCCATAAATGTGTTCCAAGTGCTCCCCTGATCTATAGGAATCAGCACGATCACCTATGGATTCATATTCTTCATCTGTCGGCGGATTTTTGATTAAGTCTTCGTTAACAAACTCATACCACTTAGAGATAATCCTGTCAGTGAGCCCTTTTAGTATCATTTGGACTCCTTTGGGATACCTTAGTTGTTCAAGCAGTGGAAAAGAAGTTTTCTCCAAATCTTCGTTAAGGGCAACCTCAGCCAAATCCTTTAGTTGACCAATTGCAATTTCGACAGCAGACTTCGACCCAATGCTACTTCGAAAACACGCCTTATCTCCGTGCCCATCGGCAATAGCGACAATACAATATCGACCATCAACGTCACCATATGAACCCGAGTAATCTTCACAAGGAATGTCTCGCACTTTATGGAGATGCCCCCGAACTGTTTTGTTGATATAGGTTAACCTGTCCATGCTACATTCCTTTCATTTAGAATTTAATTAATCCCAATCACCGTCACCGTCCTCGCCCCACTCCGGATCAGGATCCGGTGCAGGAACGGGTTCCGGATCATACTTAATTGGATCTTTCTGAGTGATGGAATCGGGAGCCTCACCCTGTTGTTTGGCAATCTTCAAGATGTCGGCACCCGTAACTGTTTGCGTGGTCGTAACAGAAGAACTGCAAAGCATCGACGATGTTACAGATGCGAACTTGATAAGTCTTGCAAACAATTCAAGGTCATCAGTTTTCACAACGGCTTCAATGGTTCCTACAACATCGGCAATCATTGTCATATCCGGATCATCGCCAATAGCAAAGCCAATTTTAGTTGCACGATGGAACCACTTATTCTGGCGGATTTCGGCCAGGGCTTTCTTATAATCATCTGTGGCACATCCGTCAGTCATAAATATAATTACCGGGATAAATGCACCAGTCATAGAGTCAAGAAACGCCTTGCGGGAAAGCTTGCTGTTAAGCTCTCTCAGTGCGGCACCAACATCTGTTAATCCGCCAGCAGAAAGATCCTCCCAAACAAAGTCTTCCATCTCTTCAGGTCCAGCTGCTTGCATCCATTTGCACCCACTGTTGAATTCCAAAACAGCGACCTTCAGTAAAGCATCAGCCTGGCTTTTGGCCTGCTTTTTTAAGATTTCGATAGTTTCTTCCATTGCACGATTCAATGTTGCAATAGGAGTTCCTGTCATACTTCCAGAAGTGTCAAGCACATAGAAAATGTGCAAAGCTCTCATGGGGGGCTTCTCAAGTTTGCTGATATCAGGCATTTTTCTCTCCTCCTATTAGTTTGACTTTATTTGAATTGTTTCAGTATTAATAGTAAAAGTGATACCGTCTTTAATCGGGATAACCTCTCCAGGCATGACCTTTTTGGCTTTTCCGCTCGGCGTTGTGGCATTCCAACTTCGGTCACTCAGGTTCTTAAGCCCAAGAATGCTTCGATCTTCTTTTTTTGCCAGTATACGTCCCATTGGCTTTAACGCTTCATCGGCGTTACATGTACCAAGCTGACAACGGTAAATTCGGCTATCTGCGGCACCAGGAATTGCGTACTCTGAGAATTCAAGCCTATATGGAATGTCAATCATACGCTTACAGGTCTCACATCTACATGGCACTCCATTTTGGGTAAACACTTCATTACCACATTGGCAACGAATAGTGTCACTGCGGAATTTCACCAAATTATTGATC
>CAKRVU010000186.1 GCA_934408835.1 uncultured Oscillospiraceae bacterium
GGCACACGGTCTTGCTGATGATATGCTGACAACTACTCTTCTTGCTGCTTCTTGCCCGAAGCTAATTTGCCCGTCGATGAATACTGGAATGTATGAAAACCCGATTACACAAGAAAATTTAGCGCGATTGCAGGCACTTGGTTTTCTGATCTGTCCGCCGGCTGTCGGACGGCTTGCCTGCGGCACTGTTGGTGGCGGACGCCTTCCGGAACCTGAAACTATTTTGGAATGGATTGGATTGCAAATAGCCTGTCAAAAAGATTGGGCGGGGAAAAAAGTGTTAGTCACAGCTGGACCGACTCAAGAAGCAATTGATCCGGTGCGGATTCTTACCAATCACTCTACGGGAAAAATGGGGTACGCCATTGCCCGCGCCGCCGCATGGCGAGGAGCAGAGGTGACTTTGTTGACTGGACCGACTACGATTCCCACCCCCTTGGGGACAACTGTAGTGGGTATCAACTCCGCTCAGGAGCTGTTTGAAGCAACTATGGAGTTGTCCTCTTTACAGGACGCTATCTTTATGACAAGCGCAGTGGCGGACTATCGTCCGGCAGTTGTTTCAGATGAAAAGATTAAAAAGAAGGAAGGCTCTTTCCAGCTTCCAATGGAACGTACTAAAGATATCTTGTCTGAGCTTGGTGCAAAAAAGCCGCCACGTCAGTTTTTATGTGGGTTTTCTATGGAAAGTTCTCAGCTTTTGGAACGCTCCAGACAGAAGTTGCTTTCTAAGAAAGCAGATATGATTGTCGCCAACTCAATTGTGCAGGAGGGAGCCGGCTTTGGTGTGGATACCAATCAGGTCACCTTGTTGCTAAAAGATCGGGAAATTCCGCTTCCTCAGATGGAAAAAGATTTGTTAGGACATTCTATTTTGGACGCCGCCGTTGATTGGTGGAAGGATGGAGCGCAATGATGATTGCAGCGGTGGCGGTAGAGAAAACGGCGCTGCATTTTGATAAGTTGTTTGGTTACCGCGTTACTGATGAGCAGACCGCTGTTCTTCAACCGGGCATGAGAGTATTGATTCCTTTCGGCGCTTCCAATTCCAGACGGCAGGGAATGGTTCTTGCAGTTTCTGACAATGATTTGTCTGAAGAAAAGTTAAAGACGATATCAGATGTATTGGATCCATCTCCGATCCTTACAAAACAACAGCTGGATTTGGTGCGATATCTCAAATATAGTTGTTTTTGCACCTGGTTTGAGGCAGTCCGCACAGTTCTTCCGACTGGATTGAGTTTTCGGATGGATTCACGAGGACAATTAAAACGAAAAATTGGAGATAAAACAATACGAATGGTGCGTCTTGCCGCTTCGCCGCAGGAGACGCCGCCGAAGTTGTCGCCCAAACAGAAAAAAGTATACCATCTGTTGCAAGAAGTGGGCGCTGCCTCGATCAAAGAGGTTTGCTATTTTGCAGCTGTCACAGAGATTGTAGTAAAAAATTTGCTCAAAACCGGAGTAATTGTCTCATACGACAAAGAGGTGTATCGGAACCCTTATTCGGGTGTGACCGTTGTCAAAAAGGCGGACGAAATTTGCTTATCTGGAGCGCAACAGCAGGTTTTCCAGAATTTGTTGAATCAGAGCCGCCTGACGCAGCCCGGCACAGCACTTTTGCACGGTGTAACCGGCAGCGGAAAGACGCTGATTTTTATAAAGTTAATTGAACAAATGATAAAAGACGGCAAGCAGTCCGTTTTATTGGTGCCGGAAATTTCATTGACGCCACAGATGTTGTCTTCTTTTCAGGCGTTATTTGGCAGCCAGGTTGCCGTTTTTCACAGCGGATTGACCATGGGAGAACAATTGGATGAATATAGACGTGTGCAGCGGGGGGAAGCGCAGATTGTGATCGGAACGCGAAGCGCTGTTTTTACGCCGTGTCCGAGGTTAGGTCTGATTGTTTTGGATGAAGAAGGAGAGAGCTCCTATAAATCTTCTGATCTTTCCCCTCGGTATCATGCAAGGGATGTAGCTCGTTTTCGCTGTGAGCGAGAGGGCGCTCTTTTGTTGCTGGCGTCTGCCACTCCGTCTATCGAGAGCCGATATTTTGCCCAAAAAGGCGTTTACCGCTATCTGACGTTATCCGAGCGTTATTATGGAAACGCGCTTCCAGAGGTGCAGCTCATCGATCAGAGGTATGCCGGTTTATCCGATATACCAGGAGTGACGCAGCCTTTGGCGGAAGAACTTCACGATCATTTACACAAAAAGGAGCAATCTATCCTTTTGCTAAATCGGAGGGGATATCATTCTACTGCAGTTTGTTTGGACTGCGGTTATTTGGCGGAATGTCCTCATTGCAGCGCGGCGCTGACCTATCATCAGGTCAACAGCTCCTTGATGTGCCATTATTGTGGCTATGTTACAGAGCTTCCGGAAGTGTGCCCGGTCTGTGGTCAAACGCATTTGCTGTATCACGGTTATGGAACGCAAAGAGTGGAAGAGGGCTTGAAAAAAGCCTTTCCGGACGCTCGAATTTTACGAATGGACGCTGATACGACTTTTACCAGGGAGAGGCTGGAACGTTCGATTTCCGCATTTGAACAGGGCGAATATGATATCATGATTGGAACCCAAATGGTGGCGAAGGGACTGAATTTTCAAAAAGTTACGCTCGTTGGCGTGCTATCTTGCGACAGTTTGTTATATGGCGCCGATTTTCGTTGCCATGAACATTTGTTCTCGCTCTTGACTCAGGTAGTGGGACGCGGCGGAAGAGGAATCCTTCCAGGCCGCGCGATCATTCAAACCTATCATGTGGATCATCCCATACTGCGTCAGGCTGCGCAACAGGATTATGAAGCGTTTTATCAAAATGAGATTATGGAACGAAAACAGTTTTTTTGTCCGCCCTTTTGCGACTTGTGTATGATTACTTTTCGGGGCTTGCAGGAGCCAGAGGTTGAGG
>CAKRVU010000187.1 GCA_934408835.1 uncultured Oscillospiraceae bacterium
AAAGTGGGCCATGCAGGCGTCCAGCGCCTCGTCGGTGCCGTGACCGTGGACGGCGGAGACGGCGATGGGGTCGCCCAGGCCCAGGGAATAAAATTCATATATCTCGGGATTCACCGGACCGGTGGAATCCATTTTGTTCACACAGAGCACCACCGGCTTCCCGCTTTTTTGAAGCATTGCGGCTACTTCCTGATCGTTCGCCGTCACTCCACTTCTCAAGTCGGTTACTAAGATAATTGCCTGGGCACTGGTAATAGCAAGCTCTGCCTGCCTGCGCATTTGCGCCAAAATCGGATCGTTGGTGTTCGGTTCAATTCCTCCGGTATCTACCAATAAAAAATGTCTGCCCGTCCATTCACAAGGAGCGTACACACGATCCCGCGTGACGCCGGGCGTATCGTCTACAATAGACATCCGTTTGCCGATCAATTTATTAAATAAAGTTGATTTTCCTACATTCGGGCGCCCCACCACCGCAACTACTGCCATTGACATTTTTATTTACTCTCTTTCTGCTGTTTCAGTTACAGCGTCTATGAAATCCCATCCGTCGTTTTCCACAAACCGCAGAGAAATTCCCAGCGCCTGCGAAAGCTCATCCGGCGTCATATCGTCCAAAGTTTTTTGATTTGCGTTGTCAAGCATATTGCACGGCAACAACAGTCGATTTCCAAGCGGCTTGCCTCGCAGCTGTTCTAACATATCTTTCCCTGTCAACAATCCAGAAACAGTAATGTTGCTGCCAAAATAATGGTTCTCAATCGGATAAACGGTATAAACGAGATTGGGATAGTTTTCTTGAATCTTGTTCAACAGCTGCGAAATAAACGGCGCAGCCATTACCCCGGTTGCCACAGAAACAGAAATGGATTTTCTGCTAATCGGGGCGTCCTTTAACGCCTCAATCACCTGTTCTTCAAGATAGGTGCACATTCCCACTCCGTTTTCCAGTTGCGGGAAATCCCCATAATAAGCTGCGGGCGGCAGACGTTTCTCCGCCAATAAATAGAATTCGTCTGACGCAAAAGCAACGGGTGCGTCCCGCTTCTGATTCCATTTATCTATCACAGAAAGAACCGCGCGAGCGCCCTCTTTTGTAAAAGAATTCAGCTTTTCAAGCCCATCTCGATAATCACTCAGTCCAACAGGCACGCAGGCAACAGACTGAAGTTGAGGCAACAGCAATTCCAAATCCATAAGGCTTTTTTCAAGCGCTTTTCCATCATTGATTCCCGGGCAAAGCACTAACTGACAGTTCAGCGAAATCCCGCCCTTTGCCAAACGCAGAAGGATGGGAAGAATTTCTGCCGCCCGCGGATTCTTCATCATATAAACGCGAAGCTCCGGGTCGGTGGTATGCACAGATACGTTGATCGGACTGATATGGTATCGGATAATCCGATCAACGTCGTCGTCTGTCAAATTCGTCAAAGTAACGTAATTTCCAAATAAGAAACTCAAACGCTCATCATCATCTTTAAAATATAAAGATTCCCGCATCCCTTTTGGAAGCTGATCAATAAAACAAAAAATACATTTGTTTTTACAGCTCTGCTGCCGATCCATCAAATAGCTTTCAAACAGAAGCCCCAAATCCTCATATTCGCGATTATAAAACCGGACTTTCCGATGTTTTCCATCGCAAGTCAACAATTCGATCACAACACGAGGATCGGTAGCATAAAACTGATAATCTAAAATATCGCGAATCGGGTGCCCGGAGACCGTCAACAAATGATCGCCGGATACGATTCCCTTTTTTTCCGCCATACTGCCTGGAACTACGCCGCAAATTCGAACACTCATACTTCTCCCCAACTGTTTTTAAAGAATAAGAAAACAGGCGAGGAAATCACCTCGCCCCAAGTTATGCCTCTTTTTTAATGACCTGAACGCCCTTGTAGTATCCGCAATTCTTGCAGACCTGGTGGGGAGCTTTCAGTTCACCGCACTGAACGCATTTGGAAAAAGCAGGACTGCTTAATTTCCAAACATTTGAGCGTCTTTTATCACGTCTTGCTTTCGAAGTTTTTCTCTTTGGTACAGCCATTTACAACGCCTCCTTTTTTATCAATCCAAAAACAATTTCAATATCCTGAGGATTTTATTCCGCTTCACAATGACATGTTTCATGATTCCGATTGATTCCACAAACAGGACAAAGTCCCCGGCAATTTTCGCTGCAAAGAAGCTTTGTCGGCAGATTCAAAAAAATATCTTCTGATACCGCCCTATCCAAATCCAGATAATCCTGCTCCAGTAAAATCGCAGCATCATCCTGACCCTCTTTCCAACGCCGAAGCAATCGATGTGTAAACTCCCCGGAAAACGGAAAAGCAAACTCACAAAGACAGCGGTCACATCGAAGCTTTAACGTTGCAGTAATTCGCCAATCTGCTGTTACTGCACCCATTTTAGCTTGCAAATGCCCTGATACCGAAACCGGAGCCTGATCTGCAGCGATAGCACCTCCGAAAACCTCCGGCAAAAGGGAAACGGAATCAGAAAATTCTTTTTTTAAAGAATCAGAATCAAAAAATGGTTTGACATTCAACCGCATGATTCACACCTCAAGACAGTGTTTTATTCAACACGTTCTTGTATAGTATAACGGACTTTCAATCCTTTGTCAAGAGGAAATTGAAAGAATTTTATCAATACGACATCAGGCAAATTTCAGAACTGACTCAGGGAGCTTATCCATATCAGCCGATACGGTAAAGATAATGGTAACGTCCTTGGCAATGCGGTCAATTTCTTCAAGCATGGCGCCCAATTTGTCATAATCGCGTCCGACAATCCGCAAAATAGCGTCAATATAAATATCAGTGATATCATAATTGCCCGCTAAAATTCCGGCAATAAATCCATAAAACTTTTCATGGGAATCAATATCG
>CAKRVU010000188.1 GCA_934408835.1 uncultured Oscillospiraceae bacterium
GCCCCGGCCTTGGCGGCTAAATCTTTCATTACAAACTCCGCCATCGGACTGCGGCAGATGTTGCCGTGGCAGACGAATAGGATTCGTTCCATGTTAAATGAAGTTTTCGCCTCTTTTCTTAATAATAATTGAGAAAAAACGAAAGCCGCATGATCTACATACGGCTTATAGGAAATCGTTTATACAGCCTTTACCCTTTCATGATAGAGGCAAATGTTTGTGATAGCTGTTTGATTTTAGACTCAATACTGCTATCAGAATCTTCAAGCCTGTGATCAGGAGCTTTAATCGCCAACATTTTTAATCGTTTTTGAATTGCCATTCTTCCATAGAAAAATCTCCAACGCTGCATATTTATCTGTGCTGCAAACCATGCTAACTCCGAATACGTCATTTTGTATTTGGGGATCAATACCCGAACAGAACTTCCGCCGTTTCCTCTTGCCATAAAACGCCATGGCTGGACATAGGCTTGCCCAAAGCAGGTTACGGTTATAGCGCCCTGCTCAAAAACTTCACCTTCGACGTCATTTACCAACCGAATGATACTGTTCTGTGGATCGCCAGAAGAAATATAGGGACATGAACCAGCCAAATAGTTACTCTCGCCTGCCGACTTTCCTCCTACTACCGTGAAAAAATCATTGATGGCATACTCTTTTCCATAGGGAATGTCAGGTAGATTTTTCTCAATCGGAGGAAAACCCGGAATGACTTCGTCTGCGATTTCCTCAATGCGTACAGTGGTTGCCAAAATAGATCTACTGCTCCGGTGAGAACTCGGCACCGGGTTCCATTATTCTTGCGGCACTTATCGTCGTTGCAAGATTTGAATTTATGCACTCTCCGCGCATAAATTTTTGGAATTGCTCCAAAACTTCTGGTAGTTGAGACCCCTCTGATGCGATGCGCTTCCCTTTCATTTTCTTAAAGCCATCATTCCAGATTTTAGCCATGAATACAAGCTCACTCTTCATCTGTGGACGATGAGCTTGCGCAATCATAATGGTAGTATCAACAGCTGTCGGATAGAACAAATCACTCGGCAAACTAATCATCCCGAGAACGGTATGATTATTCAGAAAATCATTTCTCCACTGCGAATTGTCATCATCTGCAAATATACCAGATTTGACCACTACTGCTAACAATCCCATTGTTTGTAACGCATCCATCGCAGTAGATATAAAATCTCTTTCCGGTTCTTCTTCTTGTGAGAAAGGCGGATTTAACAGAGCTTTTGTGAATTTTCCACGAACTTTTTTCAGACTTTTATCATCAAAGCAGCTTGCGTTTTCGATGTGACTTTTTCCGTCGCCACGGAAAAACATATTAAGTGCCGCCAAAGACCATACTGTCGGGTTTGTATCAAATCCATAGAGCGATTCGCGTACGGTATCGGTTCGAATTCCCATTTTGGGGGCGGTTTTCATCATACGGTCGAATGATGCCACCAGAAATCCACCTGACCCACAGGCAATATCAATAACTTTGTCTTTAGCTGTTACGTCAATCAATTCGGCGCAATAACGTGTAATATGTCTTGGCGTAAATACAATTCCTAAAGAATTGTTGTCGTATCCGTAGCGGATAAACGCCTCATACAAAAGCCCCAAAAAGTCGGTATCTGTTTGAAGAACGGATTTGATATTTAGCTTTTTCAGGAGAAAAACAATTTTCCCGATTTTATCCGCTAAACGTTTGTAATCATTGACTGTAAGTTTTAATGCTTCAATCAATTGAGCTTTTTTGCTTTCTTCAAAATGGTCGGTTGAGTTAACAGCCGCTGCAACCAATTCGTTTATTGAGTTTAATTCGCAGCCCTTTTCAAGGCTGATTTCTCCCCAATACAGCGCTGTTATTACTGCACCAAGAACCTTTGGCCTTAAAGACGGCTCTATTTTAGCCGAGCGCAAAATGGCAGACAGCTCAATGGCAGTATCGATATATTCGGAAATTTGAGGAATAGAAACTTCTGTGGTGCCATTATTGGTTACAATAGCACCATCGACTTCAAAGACACTCGGAAAACTTGTCAACTCATATCCCTTGGATGTGAGCCGCTGCCACACTGTCCCATTCCAGAAGTAGGATTCAAATAGGTAGCCATGATCTTCTTCGCCTGCTACTCCAACGGCAATTTTTATGCAGTACTTTCCTCTTTGGTTGATGGCTTCTGCATAATTTTGGGCTTCTTCTACGGCATTTTTGATTTTCTTTATATCGTTTTTTGCTTCGACTACAATTAGTGGAAAAGAATCCCGGCACACCAAAAAATCAGGCTTACTTCTGTTTAAACCACAATCAGGGAAAAAGTCCTCTATTTCCTGTTCTTCCAGAAAGTTGCCACCCTTTTGGGGATGACGGACATCCCAACCCTTCTGGGCAGCCACAGTTCGAATCAGATATCTGCACCGAGATTCGGCTCTTTTTCCTCTGGCCATCTCCATACCTCCTGATGGTATTTACATTTATTTTATCATGAAGAACAAGCCTTTTCAAGTGGAAAAAAATTCATAGCTTTATGCCGCAGGTTATCCGCAAATCATTGACAAACGCACGCTATTTGATTATATTTAATAACGTAGATAAAAACAACGGCCTGATTGTTTGCCGCGCAAAAAGCGTGTGGCGAATGGCAGGCCGGTCGGGAGAAGAACGGATGTCAAAACCGAATACGGTTCATCGGCGTCTGCCCATTGAAACAACGGCTTTACGCTGGATGCGTACGATGGCGGCGGCGACGGAATACGAATAAAGCATATTCTTCCCTTGCATTGAAAAAGTGATTTATAACGAATGGAGATAAAGTACCATGGCAGAAGAAAAACGTAAACGCATTCTTTCGGGCATTCAGCCCACCGGCACGCCCACCCTGGGCAACTATA
>CAKRVU010000189.1 GCA_934408835.1 uncultured Oscillospiraceae bacterium
TCCAGTTTTTCGGACGGCTTGATCTGACCCGTGCGCTGCACCTTTTGCAGATGTTCCAGAATCAGCTTGTCGGAAAGCTCCGGCACAATGCGCTCATTGCGCCAACCGGTGAAATCCGTATCGTCCGTCATGGTCTGCTGGCCGTAGCCTCTGTCCATCATATAGGTGGGCGTAAGGTACGGCTGTCCGGCGAAAACGTCAACGACCGCTTTCGCTGCATCCGCTTGAAATTTTTGATGTTTGAATTGGAGTTTCATGTCTTTTCTCCAGTCTTATATCGTAATTGTGCAACGCCTTGTTGCATAATTTATTTTTCGCACTTGCCTGTCAAAAATCACCGCACGTTCACCCATTCTTCCAGTTTTTTCTGAAGAATCCGTTTATCAGGAAGATATAGCTGATATTTTGATGCGTAAATATTGGAATCCTTTGGGAGCGTCAATTCTACCAATGAATCATCTTTATCCTGGCATAGCAAAACCCCGATTGTCGGATTTTCATCCTCTTGTTTTTCGTAACGATCATAATAATTCACATACATTTGCATCTGCCCCAGATCCTGATGTTTCAAAGTCCCGATTTTCAAGTCAAACACGACAAAGCATCGAAGAAGCCGATTGTAAAAAACCAAATCCACTCGAAAATGTTCTTCATTGAAAGTAAACCGTTTTTGCCTGGCAACAAAAGTATATCCAGCACCCAATTCCAGCAAGAAATTTTGCAAATTATCGATAATCCGCGATTCCAAATCACTTTCCGAATATTCGCTTTTTTCTTCAAGGCCTAAAAATTCCAGCACGTAGGGATCCTTCACCAAATCAGCGGATTTTTCTATGATGTGCCCTTTCTGCGAAAGCCGCCTCACCTTGTTTTTATCCGTACTGAGCGATAGCCGCTGGTAAAGTGCCGAATCAAACTGCCGTTTCAGCTCGCTGAGGCTCCAATCGTTTTTGACAGACTCAATTTCGTAAAAGTGCCGTTCGTCAATGTTTTCTATTCGCATGAGCTTCAGATAGTGCGACCAGCTCAGGAAAAATTTTCTGCCCGTACTGACTGCCGGAAGATTTTCGAATTGGTCAGACAGTGTCTGACCAATTGAGTCTTCCGCATAAATGACATAGAATTGCCGCATCTGTTTTAGATTCGTGACCGAAAAGCCCTTCCCGAATTGCTTTGTCAGATATGCCGAAAGCTCCTTCAGAAGCTGCTTGCCATAAGCTGCACGATTTTCACCATGCTGTTCTTCTTCCACGATCATTCTGCCTATCTCGAAATAGGCGTAAACCATAGAGAGATTAACGGCGGTTTTGGCGTTTTTCTGTGCCCGCAGAAGAACATCGGAGACGTCTTTGAGAAAGTCATTATAGATCGTCGTATTCAGTTCATCACTTTTCATCGCTGCGTCTCTTTTTCAAATTCGAAATCTGCGATTCCTCGCCTCCGAGTTCCAGTTCCCGCTCGATTTGTTCTATCGACGGCAGACTGGATTGAATATCGCCCGAAATTTCTTTTCCGAGTTCGTTCTTCCAGTCGGCGACGCCAATCGGGTTGTTGTATCCTTCCAAAGAATACTCCACGACCGTTTTATTTTTTCCTTTTACAAGCAAAAGTCCGATTGTCGGATTGTCGTTCGGATGCCTCAACAACGTGTTTACAACATTTTGATACATATTCAGCTGGCTGACAAAGCCCGGTTCGAACTCGCACGCCTTCAATTCGATTACAACATAGCACCGAAGCTTTAGGTGGTAGAATAGCAGGTCGATATAAAAATCGTCGCCCCCCACTTCGAGATGCACTTGCCGCCCTACAAAGGCAAAACCCTGTCCCAGTTCCAACAAAAATTCCTGGATGTGCTCGGTCAACTTTTTTTCAATGTCCAATTCACGCCGCGGAACATCTGTACCGAAAAAATCAAAAAGATAGGGATCCTTGAAAATCTGCGCGACCATATCGGATTTTTCCGGTGGCAATGCCGCTTTAAAATTGTTCAAGCTTTTTCCACTGCGCCCGTACACATTGCTTTCGACTTGAATGGCGAGAACATTCCTGCTCCAGCCTTTTTCTAGCGCTTTCCGGGCATACCAAATCCGTTCCTCCTCCGAGGCGAGCTTGTCCATCAGTACGATATTTGTCCCCCACGGCAATTGTGCAACAAGCTGTTGCACAATTGTCTCATCCTGCCACAGCGTCACAAACTTTTTCATGTATTTGATATTTCTTGGCGAAAAGCCTTTCATGTCAGGAAACGTCTTTTGCAAGTCACGGGATATCCTGTCGATTACCTTTGTGCCCCAGCCTTCCTCTTTTTGCTTTTCGCAGATAGTTTTCCCGATATGCCAATACAGCAAGAGCATTGCCTGGTTTGCCTGCAAAACAATCTGTATTCTGCGCTTTTTCACTTCATCGATGACGGAATGGATGAAGGATTCGTAATTTTTTCCAAATTCCGCTACATCGGGTGCGACGGGAATCACAACATCCTTGTTGAATTTGCCTAGCCTTTTACGTTCTTCCATTTCCGCACCTCCTCAGATCACCCTCACGCGCTTGGAAATGTCGTTTGCATCTTCCGGCATATAGAGCTTGAAAATTTCGAATACGTTGATCTTCTCCGGGCTGGAAGCGAATCCGGAATCGCGGAAGACGGCGCGGAGCGGCTTGCGCTGTGCGATTTCCTTGACAACGCTTTCGGGAATATTGGCGTCAAAGCAAGCGATGAGGTCGCCGTCATTGTAGGTATGGACGGTGCACCCGTCGATTTGCTCAGACTTGTACGGCAGGGACAGCGGCAAGCCCCAGTCGATCAGGCAGCCAAACAGCAGGTCGAGGTCGGTGCGGTCATCCTTTCTCTCAAGCCAACTGG
>CAKRVU010000190.1 GCA_934408835.1 uncultured Oscillospiraceae bacterium
TAAAGTGGTATCAACGGTTCTTACGCACATTATTAAAACCCTTTGCGCCGCTTATGTAACGAGCAACGCGATTCAGCAGGGTGTTTTAAGCGTCAAGTTTTTTCGAAACAAAATAAAAAACTCGAAATTCAACAGGACTGAACTTCGAGTTTTTTATGATTTGAAATAACTGTGATAATTATTGACTTTTGTTTGCGATCAATTGAGGGTGACTCAATATTGATGAAACGACGATGAAACAGATTTTTCATTATTGCAAGAACTCAATTGAATCTGCACAAACAAAATAGAATCGTTTCTGCTGGTCGTTTGCCAAAACAATTATCTCATTACATGCTCCGAGAACGGTGACGCCGTTTAAAGCAAGGGAGCCGGATACAATACTGGCTTTATGACTGAGATTTGATCGTAGAAGTTCTGTTAAAATACTGTTTTGACAGGTCTCTGTATCTTTGCTTTGGCGATTATTTTCGTTACAGTCACAAGTGGCATTTGTACAAGTATCAGAGGATAATTCCCGTTGCAGAAGTCGCTTGGTATAGTGATAACTGGCAGTTGTTTGACTTTCTGTGCTTTCGCTGCCGGTTCCGGTGCCGGGAATTTCTTTGATTTCAAAAGCAATTGCATTCAGACTGCAAAGAGATGCTTTTCCAATTTGAGGCAAAGGGGAAAGAATTTGATAAATCAAGCGGTAAATCGCTTCCAAAAGGCGTTCGCCTACATTGGGCAGATTGAGAAAGACGAGCAGCGCGCGAAGCAATTCAACCAGAGTTCCAACAACCCCTGTCTGTTCAGCGAGAATATCAATGACGAGGCGGATAAAATCCTGAATGCGTTCGTTAAGCTCCTGTATACTGACAGGCGTTGGAATATCATAATACACAGCGCCGTCGATTTCAATTAAGTTGCAATCGTTTGGCGAAAATCTGCGAAAGGAAGCATTTAATGTTGTAAGATTGTCGTGCGGCGGTGTTTCAAGTTGGAAGAGACGCTGTTGCGTGCCCACCAGGTAATTGTCAGAAATAAAACCGAATTTATCAAAATCAATTCGGTTTGCAATTTTGGAGTTACAGAGCAGTTTCAATGCTTCTATCATACCCGTTTGACGGTTTTCGATTTTAAGAGAATAAGAGGATGACGGAAGTGAAACGGTATTCCTTGCGGTTGAGGGATTGACTGCTGATGTTTTGTTAGCGGTCTCCAGAATAGAGGTGCAATCGGTTCCTGAGCAATCTCGGACAATGGTGTTTGGTAAGTTCCCGTACGCCGCTTGATTGAGGCGGTTGGTATAATAGTCCGATTTCATTTGTATTCTCCTTGTCTATTTTTATTTTGAGACACCGGAGGTGTTCTGATTTATCATATTAGGAGAAACGTAATTTTGTTACTGTACATTTTGAGTTGACGAGGGATGCTGTAAATATAAATGCATGCCATATGTTCTAACGGTAGATATTGGCATGGATTAGGAAAAATAGCTCTGCATTGTAGGCGAGACAGAAGGATACTATAGAACCACCAAATCGGTTTATGGGTTTATCCCGATCTTTTTATCTTTGCGCCTTTGATTGAAAGAGAAGGGTGATTCATTAGATTTTATTGAAATGTTATGTAGAGTGAGTTATAATAACATAAGAGGAATGGAGCGGAAAGAACAGATTGAAGCAGCGCTTGTAATACGCACGGTTTTGTCGGTTTTTATCCCCAATATGACCTGAAGGAATGGAGTGTTTGGCAGGATAGTAAATTCGGTCTGTTCTTACAGATTTTGTGATGAAGTATGTGGCAATGGTTTTCTAAACACACGGTGATGAAGGGTGTCACTCTTTATTCGCATGTTTTGGTGGGATTCCTCCTGAAACAAATAGAACGGAGGAGTCTAGTCCAAAAAAATAATCAGAGAAAGGATGTGTTGACAATGAAATATGAGGATGCTAAAGTTTTTAAAAGGGTAAATATATTTGGTAAAGGGGAGGCAAACGAAGCCTTTGCGCAGTATTTTGTAGGAGATTCCTATTTGAATCATTTGACTGATCAAAAGTGCGGGCTGTTTCTCGCGAATGTCACTTTTGAACCGGGGTGCCGGAACAACTGGCATATCCATCACGCCCAGAGCGGCGGCGGGCAGATTTTAATTTGTACTGCGGGTGAGGGCTGGTATCAGGAGGCAGGAAAAGAGCCTGTTTCTCTATCTGCCGGTATGGTGGTTACCATTCCGCCTGAAGTCAAGCACTGGCATGGAGCGAAGAAAGATAGCTGGTTTTCACACATTGCTGCGGAGATTCCCGGTGTGGATGCTTCTAACGAGTGGTGCGAACCTGTCAGTGATGAAGAATACGATCAATTGGAGGAAAGGTGAAATGAGTAAAAAACTAGTTGCCTATTTTTCTGCAAGCGGTGTAACAAAGAAGGTTGCTGAGCATATTGCCAGAGCGGTGGGTGCGGATATTTTTGAAATAAAACCTGCCGTTTCTTATACTCATGCGGACCTGAACTGGATGGATCAAAGCAGCCGCAGCAGCGTGGAAATGAACGATCCTACTTCACGCCCTGAGATCGCAGAAAAACTTTATAATATGAATGAATTTGACACAGTGTTCATAGGTTTTCCCATCTGGTGGTACACTGCGCCTCATATCATTAATACCTTTTTGGAAAGCTACGATTTTTCTGGAACAACACTTGTAATCTTTGCAACCTCTGGAGGCAGCGGCATGGGAAAGATTGTGGATGAGCTGAAAAAATTCTGTCCGAATGCCGATTGGAAAGGTGGGAGACTGGTAAACGATCTATCCGACAATGGG
>CAKRVU010000191.1 GCA_934408835.1 uncultured Oscillospiraceae bacterium
GTATCATCCTTTCTATTATGATTGCATGGATAGAAAATAATATGCAGCTATCCGTAATTTATCAAGTGTATTTTATATTTTACTGATTTTTTCTGTTTTGTCAAGTTTTTTTGATGCATGAGACGAATTATAGGCAATTTTGCGGTTCTGTGCGGTTAGGAGGACTTTTAACAGTTACCATTGTTTTTTGAGTTATCACTGTTTTATGGACGTGTGATTTGAAATTTTTTTTTGATTCTTGACAGATGATAAAAATTGTGTTATCCTATAATTAATATTTATTATCGCTTTGCGGGCGTGGTGAAATTGGCAGACACGCTAGACTTAGGATCTAGTGCTTCGCGCGTGCAGGTTCAAGTCCTGTCGCCCGCACCAAAATCGGCAAGTTTCGTAAGAGACTTGTCGATTTTACTTTTTCACTACTCTTTTGCCATCGGTTTTTGGCAAGCAAGAAGGAATAGCGAAGAAGTTGGGTGTGTTTTGGGCATACACGAAATGATTGTAAGAGTTCAAGGTATAACGCGCAACGGACGAAAAAATCTTTTTGATAATCTCTTTACATATTAGAGTAAAGTTTGATTTGATCTGTTTTTTATGCGGAACAATAAGGTTTGGTTCTTGCCCTTCTTTTTGAAAACAGTCCTGAAGGGAAGAGGACTATTTTGCTAAAAACGTTTTACAATCATGATGCTTTGCGAATCAATTTTTCTGACCCGAATCGAAAAAGGGGTTTCCTTTCGGATAAAAAACGTGTATAATTGTCAATATAGACGATGATTGGATGCAAGACGTTACAATGGTTGTCGTGAAAAAATGCCGTTTGGACCGCACGCGGCAGAAAGGGGAGACCAAAAAATGAAACCGAAGGAATATAGTCCTTTGACGCTGGCCTTTTTGGGCGACGTTGTGTTTGAACTTTTGGTTCGTGAACAATTGGTGGCCGGTGGGGACGTGCCGGTCAAGGAGCTTCATCAAAAAGCGACCAAAAAAGTTTGCGCAACGGCACAATGCCGCGCTGCTGCCGAAATACTGGATCAATTAACGCCGGAAGAGGAGTCGATTTTTAAAAGAGGACGGAATGCCAATGGCACGCACCCGCCAAAAAGTGCGACAACGGCTGAGTATCGCACTGCGACTGGCATTGAGGCGTTATTTGGTTATTTGTATTTGAAAAAAGATAAGTCCCGTATGTTGGAGCTGTTTTCTCAAATGATGAAATAACAGCAGAAAGCCTGCTGAAGTTTCAGCAGGCTTTCTGAGAACAAAGGCAATTATTAGCAGTTGTGGTTGTTATTGTTGTTCTGATTGGAACCGGGCTCTAATTTGTTGCTCGGTTCGTTGTTGGAACGGTTGTTTTTGCTGTTGCTTGGATTGTTTTGATTTTTGTTCTGATTTTGATTGTTGTTCTTAGACATTCTTTACACTCCAATCTGAAAACGAATCGTGGCGGTATTGATAGAGCAGAAGACCGCCTTTCTGATTTAAACTGCCCTATTTTTGTTTCTTTGCAAAGGGAATCGGCGGATTTCTTTTACAAAGAATCAGAAGTGCGACTGATTGCCGCGTTTATAGTATTTGAGAAAGAGGAGGAAGTATGCAATCAGAAAAAAGGAAACTATTGGATTTATTGCCAAAAAAATTTGTTGAGCGAATGTCGAACCTGTTAGCCGATCAGGCGGAACGCTTTTTGAATTGTTATGAGAAGCCGCCGACTGTTGGTATTCGCTGGAATTCGCTGTGTTGCGATCGGGATACGTTTTTCAATAGATTTCCGTATCGCATAGCTCCTCTTTCTTATTGTCAGGAAGGGTTTTTACTTGAGGAAGAACGAGGACAAATCGGCAAACACCCATATCATCACGGAGGACTGTATTATTTACAAGAGCCTTCGGCGATGACGCCGGTTGTTGTTTTAGATCCGAGACCGGGGGAACGGGTATTAGATCTATGTGCGGCGCCGGGCGGGAAATCCACCCAGATTGCAGCCCGTTTGCAGGGTCGGGGAATTTTGGTTTCCAATGAGATCATCCCCAATCGCGCGCGGATTCTGTTATCTAATTTCGAACGAATGGGAGTTGCAAACGGCATTGTGTTTAATAGCAGTCCAAAGCAGCTTGCAGACGTGCTCCCGGGATGGTTTGACAAGGTTCTGGTGGACGCGCCCTGTTCGGGAGAAGGGATGTTTCGGAAACATCCGGAGGCTGCGCGGGAATGGACTGTGAATTTAGCAAAAAGCTGCGCGGTCAGACAGAGAGAAATTTTGGATTCAGCTGGAAAGCTGGTTCGTCCCGGCGGGGTATTGGTTTACTCTACCTGCACCTTTTCGGTGGAGGAGAACGAGGAACAGATTTTTCGTTTTTTGCAAGAACATCCCGATTTTCGGTTGGTTCCCATTACGCTGCCGGTTGGACAGCCTTCCCTTCGTCGCTTTGTTCCGGAGTTTGCAGAGATAGAAGGCTGTTGGAGAATCTTTCCGTTTGACGTTGGGGAAGGGCATTTTATTGCCAAATTGCAGAGAATCTCCGGCGAAGAGGGAGCTGCAACCGAGTGGAAAAAGCGGCAGCGGTGTTCTGTGTTCGAGTCGTTTTGGAAAGAAACCTTTTCCGACGAAATTCCTGCTCGGCGTTTGATGTGTGGGGATCGTCTTTTCCTGTTGCCGGAGGGGGCGCCCAAGGAATTACTTTCTTTTTGTCTGCGACCGGGTGTGTTTGCGGGCGAAGTCAAGAAGGGACGCTTTGTTCCGGCGCACCATCTGTCCCATTCTAAGGTTTCGTTTCGACCGTCGCACCGTTG
>CAKRVU010000192.1 GCA_934408835.1 uncultured Oscillospiraceae bacterium
AGGGGTTTAATTGTACACAGATAGGCTTTAAATCATCTATTTCTGACAGCACGATTAAGTCATATTGCCAAAAGAATGATTAGAAAAGAGAATTAAGGATTATACATAAAAAAACAGTTACATATTGTAAATGTTTAAAGAAATCTCTAAGTATAAAATTCAAAGAATAAAAAAGAAAATTTTGTTCTATTATGTGTAGAACGAGATGATTCTCTAAACGTAGAAATTTATTAAAGTCTCGGGCGGCCAAGGCATTTACTTTTGAAAATTGTCATTAGGCATTTGTCTACTATTTAAATAGCAATCAAAAATATTACTGTTATAACTGATATATCACATTGTGTTTTCATAAGAATAGAAAATTTATAAACAAAACTTTGATAATTATACCGATCGAATATTATTTATTACTAGAAAAGATTATAGTAAATCACCTTTTAATTTTACATAAATATTGAATAAAGGCCAAA
Source organism: uncultured Oscillospiraceae bacterium (assembly GCA_934408835.1). Taxonomy (GTDB): domain Bacteria; phylum Bacillota; class Clostridia; order Oscillospirales; family Ruminococcaceae; genus CAKRVU01. The sequence goes on from CAKRVU010000192.1 coordinate 471, forward strand.
TTAAACGTGAAAATAAGCATGATATTTCTTTGTTTGTGTTGTAGCATTACTATCATAAATATAGGGTTATATAGTTTTTGATATCAAAAAAGTAGAGAATATATTGAAATTATTTGAAAAAGATAGTAGTTCTGATTATTAGTAACTTATAAAATGTACATTTTAAAAATAAATCATCTTTTGCAGGCATAATCACTCAAATTATTGAGAGTGAGTTAAAAATGTGTTATAATGAAATCAAAGATAGAGATTTGCCTGATTTTTCTTTTAGATATACAATAACTGATGTCTTAGCCTCATGGATTGGAAAGAAGGATGATCGTGTGCTCGAACAACAGCTTGATATAATGCAATCGCATTGGGAACCGGACGACAACTGATGAAAACAACGGTATCACCGGACGATAAATCAATAAAAGGAGGCGAATGGAAGGATGAAAATAGTGCATACGTCCGATTGGCATATTGGGCGTTATTTATCAGGATATTCCTTGATTGAGGGACAACGGTATTTTTTGAAGCAACTTGAGGAACTGTTGGTTCAAGAAGATGTGGATTTGCTTTTGGTTGCCGGAGATGTGTTTCATTCCTCGATTCCATCGGCTGAAGGGATAACTTTACTGGAGACGTTTTTAAGCCGTCTTGTGTTGGAACGAGGAATTGAAGTCGTTCTCATTGCTGGGAACCACGATTCTCCTCAACGTCTGGAAGCGTTTCACCGATTGCTCGAACGGGAAGGACTTTGGATCCAAGGGAGTTTGTCTCTTGAAATGAAGGTTGTTTCACGACAAAAGGAAGGGAAAACAACCGGCATTTTTCTTCTTCCTTTCTTTCAGCCGGCGAGTGTGAGAGAGCTGTTCGGGGACGTTTCTCCAAAGACTTGTGATGAGGCGTTGCAATGTCTATTAGAACGATATCAACCGGATCCTGCGCAATATGATTACAGCATTTTGATGGCGCATGGTTTTTATCTTCCTATCTCGGGGGAAACGCTCATCCGCTGTGATTCTGAGCTGACGGTTGGCGGCGTTGATGGAATGAGTCTTAGGCGGTTTCCTCATTTTGATTATATTGCGCTTGGGCATCTGCACTTGCCACAGCGAGCAGGAGATTTTGGATTTTATTCAGGTTCGCCGCTTGCTTATTCTGTTTCTGAAAGCGTATGTCCAAAAGGAGTTCGCTTGTTAGAAACTAAGCCGGATGGAGGAATTGACTCCACCTTTGTCCCGATTTCGCCTCTTTACCCGGTGCGGGAGTTGACCGGTTCTTTATTAGAACTGTTAGAACAACCCAGCGAGGATTTTGTAGCCATTCATTTGACAGACAACGAATATCAACCGGAAGATTTTCGACGTCTAAGAGCCGCGTTTCCACATATTTTAAATTTGCAGTATCAAAACATTACCTTCGATTCTGTATCAGATGCAACTGACTCAGCCCTCAAAAAACCAGAAGAAATTTGGCGGGAATTTTATCGGAAGACAACGGGACAGGAAGCGACGAGCAGTGAAAATTCATTTTTTTATCGTGCATTGCAGGAGGTGTTAGAATGAAACCGATTAAATTGACTATGACGGCGTTTGGACCTTTTGCAGGGCACGAAGAAATTGATTTTACGCAGTTTGATTATGGGCTATTTTTAATTTGCGGGGATACTGGTACCGGAAAAACCAGTATCTTTGACGCTATTTCTTTTGCGTTATATGGAACTGTCAGCGGTGGACGAAAAAGCAGCCGCACATTAAAAAGTGATTTTTCAAAGGACAGGCTGTTGTGCGAGGTTTCGCTTTCCTTCCTGTCAGAGGACAAGCAGTATTCCATTTGGAGGAGTCCTGAACAGCTTTGCCAAAAGACGAGGGGAGAGGGGTTCACTGAACGGAAGCATCGTGCGTGTTTGCAGCTTCCAGACGGCAGACGTGTGACTTCGCTTGCAGAGATTTCCAGGCTGATGCAAGAGGAAATCATTGGGATTGACGCTGAACATTTTTCCAAGCTGGTATTGCTGCCGCAGGGTCAGTTTCAACGATTGCTTTCCGAACGGGGAGCCGAACAGCTGCGGACATTGCGAAAGCTGTTTAATACCGATTTGTTTGACCGGATTACCGGATATTTTCAGAAAGGCTTTTTGGAGCAGGAAAAGCAGACAAAGGTGCTGCGCAGTCAAACGTTGCTTGCTTGTCGTCAGTTTCCTTGGAGTGAAACTCCAACAGGTTGGGAGCGACCGGAAGACGAATGGGAAATTTCTTGTTTATTGGAACAAATGATTCGACAAAAGAATGCAGAATCAGACGCTTTGACT